>CAUOQW010000295.1:0-4207 GCA_963506825.1 uncultured Cellvibrio sp. | reverse complement strand
TACAAGTGTAAGCGACAAAGACTCCCAACAACACCATGGTGACAAATGGAACCGTTCCCTGTGGAAACACACCAAGCCCAAACGAAAAGTAAAAAGCGACTCCACTGACCGCCAACCAAAATGTGCTAAATATCGGAATATTGACCAATAGCTTCGATAACGTAAATTGTTTTGAGGTAACCGGAAGACTCATAACAAACAACTGTGTAGATTTTTCTTTTTCAAACACAATGGTTTTCATAAGAAGCACAATTCCGCAGGTGACAGCAGGCGCCAGTAAAAATATAAATGCAATATTCACCAGAGCCCAATTCGGTATACGCCCGTAGAGCATGCTCAAAATTCCAATAGATACAAGACTTACCAAACAAAACATCAGTATTGTCTTGCGCATAATTAAAAAATCTTTTCTGGCAAGTTGCGGAATAATTGAGTTGCTCATAGTGCAGCTTCCTTTTTATCGTTTGCTTTGGCGCTCTGAACATTCGCCAGAAATATTTCTTCCAAGGTTAGGCGCTCAATATTGTTTACTTGCAGGCCAGCATTTGTAAATTGCTCAGAAATGGAGTCTTTGAAATTATTTACCGTAACGGCACACAGGCGACCGCTCTGTTGCACATCTTTGATGTTGGTTAAATTCGGCAAATGGCTGTTGTTCAAATTGGTTAAACGCAACCTTCGCCAACCGTTCATAAAGTCTTCTTTGTTGCGCGATTCAATAATGCGGCCACCGTAAATAAAGGTGATGTAATCTGAAATTTGTTCTACGTCTAAAGTGTTGTGCGATGAAAACAAAACTGAATGAGTTTCGTCTTGGAGGCTGCTCATCATTTCATCGAGCACTTCTTTTCTTACGGCGGGATCTAATCCTGTGGTTGGCTCATCAAACACCAATAATTGGGGGCGACGAGCGAGAGCCAATATTAAAGTGGCTTTCACCCTTTGCCCGTGCGACATGCCTTTTACTTTTTGGTCTTTATTAAGATCGAAACGACGCAGTAAAGTTTTTGCGTAGTCATCGTCCCAGGAATTAAAAATGGATTTAATAAAATCCATATGAAACGCGATAGTTTCCGTTTCATACAGACGCATATCTTCAGCAACAAAACCTATCTTGCGTTTCGCGGCGAGCTGGTCTTTGGGCATAGCCTCCCCCAAAACTTTTACCGTACCGCTGTCGGGCCCTATCAGCCCCATGATAATGCGCAAGATGGTGGATTTACCTGCGCCATTCGGCCCAACCAAACCCATCACAGTGCCTTGCTCGAAGGAGAGGTTCACATCCTGCAATTGAAAATGCGGATAATGTTTTGTAACGCCTTCACATTCAATTGCTAACGGCATGCCCATCGCACTGCTCCTTTTTAAAGATATTTTTTTATCATCTGCACTAGCTCGTCCTCTGCTATCGCAAGCGACTTCGCCAATTTACTAACCTGTTGCAAGTGCTGAATTAACTCTTCGCGCTGTAGCAGGTTCAAATCGAGTGATTCACTGACCCAGCTACCTTTGCCTTGTTGAGTGGCAATCACTCCTTCGCGCTCCAGCTCTAGATAAGCGCGCTTGATCGTAATAATGCTGACCTTGGTTTCTGTTGCCAGCTCGCGAATGGAAGGCAATGGTGTACTGGGCGGCCAATCGCCCACTGCAATTCGCTGTGTAATTTGCTCCATGATCTGTTGATACATGGGGCGCGTGTCGGTCTGGGAGAATACGAATCCATATTTCATATACACAGTATATACAGATGTAAGAAAAGATCAATATGCGAGTTATTACTGACGTCTCAATTGGATTTGCTAACCATAGTTAAAAAAGATTTTCTCGCCGCTTGTACTTTTTTTGTTTGCTGTTATAGTTATGTATAACAGTGGTTCGGTGATCTAGTGCTGATATCGAATCAAGCCGATTAACCTACGCAAGGTATGAACTAGGGGTGTTTTATGAAGTGGATCATAACGTCAGTGCTGTGTGTGTCTGCGGCGTGTGTTCAGGCTAAGGAAGTCTGCAATATGGAGTTGGAAGGTGGCTTGCGTATTACCAGAGAAGCGTTGGAGTTTACTCAGGGAGATACGGCCCAATACAAAATTCTTAAGGATCAAACTTTGTGGTCGAAAGGCCGTCAGGTAAAGCTGAATGATCAGCAACAAATGCTGGTGACGCAGTACGCCAACAGTATCCGAGCCTTGGTGCCAGAGGTTCGCCAGCTAAGTTTGGAGGGGGTGGATCTCGCAGCACAGGCAATGAATTTAGTGTTTCAAGAATTTCTAGAGCCGGACAGCGCCACCCCACAAAAAATAGCGAAAGAATTTACGCTGCTACGTGCAGATATAGAACAGGGTTTTGCTACAGGGAAGCCCATCAATATTAATCAGCAAGGCGTTAGCGATGGTGATTTTTTTAGTTCGGGTTTTGAACAGCGTATCAGCAATATTGTAACGGCCTCGGGTAAAGAAATTAGTTGGGATTTGATTAAAAGTATCGGTAGTGCGATTTTTTCAGGCGATGAAAAATCCAATAATTTTGAAGTACGCATGAATAAGTTTAGTGAAAAAATGGAGCGAGAGATGAACGCAAGATCTGCGAAGTTAGAAAGGCAGAGTAATTCGGTTTGTCGCTCGGTCGTTGCATTGGATGTGAAAGAGGAAGCACTAAAAGCATCTGTAAAAGACATTAGCCACTTCAATCTCATCAAAATAAAAAACAATCAATTGAGTGCGAATAAATCGCTCTAATAACGCAAATAGATTGTAATTTTCGGTCAATATCAATAGGCGGCTAAAGGTAAGTGTTATGATGGATTCTGATGCGGTTTTAGTAGAGCGCACCCTCGGTTTAAAAGATCAACAGGCATTTACCCAGTTGGTAATGCGCCATCAATTAGTTGTGCGCGGTTTGTTTTTGCGCTCTTGCAGAAGAGATACGCAGGCGATTGATGATTTAGTGCAAGAAACTTTTTTGCGCGCCTATTTATCCCTTGCCAGTTTTCGGCAAGAAGCAAAATTTTCGACTTGGTTGTATCGCATTGCGTTTAATGTAGTGGCCGATAAATTTCGCCGCAAAACACTAGACTATTGCGATTTAGAATCAATCGAAGAGCTTGCAGATCACTGCAAACATTTACAGCAGAGTGATTTGCGCGGCGATTTAGCAAAAGCCATGGGTAAAATTAGCGAACCGCAAAAAATGGCAGTGCGTTTATGTTTAGAGGAAGGCTACACCCATGTGGATGCGGCGCAAGCCATGAATATTCCCTTGGGTACCGTTAAATCTCATGTGGCGCGTGCGCGCACAAGTTTGCAGCAATTGTTGTCTCATTGGGAAGCAGTAGCTTAATCATGTACAAATTTATAGCGTTAAAACTTTTTCCGTTCCCCGCAGGGGTTTCGTTAAGTATTCGTTAAGTAATAGGTAGCTTATGAGCATTACGTGGAATGACGATCAACCCATTTACCGGCAGCTGCGCGAACGAATTGTTGGCCTAATGTTGACCGGTGTATTTAAAGAAGGCGATCCGCTGCCCTCGGTTCGGCAGGTGGCGAGCGATTATCAAATTAATCATTTAACCGTGAGCAAGGCTTACCAGGAGTTAGTCGATATGCAATTAGTTGAAGCTAAGCGCGGCATGGGTATGTACGTAGTGCCCGGCGCACAAGAAAAACTGCACAGCATCGAAAAGGAAAAGTTTTTAACCACAGAATTGCCCGCACTTTTAGCGCGAATTAGCAATTTGGGTATTAGTGCGCAAGAGCTTTGCGCGGCTATTTTAAAAACCAGTGAGGGGAAATAAATGGACGCTGTTATTCACGCCCAGGGAATTTCGAAAACATACGGTAAAAAAATCGCATTAGACAATGTAGATTTAACCATTCCCGCTGGCCGCATTATTGGATTAATTGGCCCCAATGGCGCGGGTAAAACAACTTTATTAAAAGGCATTTTAGGTTTGGCGCAAGTGGAGGGCAGTTTACAAGTATTGGGCTTAAATCCCTTTACAGATCGCGTTAAGCTTTTAGAGGATGTCTCCTTTATTGCAGACACGGCCATTTTGCCAAGTTGGATTAAAGTGAGCGAAGCCTTGGATTATATTGAAGGCGTTCACCCAAAATTTAGTCGCGAAAAAGCTATGACATTTCTGGCGCGAACAAAAATTACGCCAGACAATAAAGTAAAAAGCTTATCCAAAGGTATGGTCACCCAGTTGCAT
>CAUOQW010000294.1:0-4208 GCA_963506825.1 uncultured Cellvibrio sp. | reverse complement strand
CTGTACCCGAAGGTTCGCCGTCATCACTAAATGCCTGAGTTAGCGGCTGACGCGCATTACCAATCACATAGGCCCAACACACATGATTTGCATCGTGATATTTTTTTCGGTACTGATCAACATGCGCCATAGCTTCCTCACGCGAAGATACCGGATGCAAAAACGTTAAAAAATCACTGTTCTTCTCTTCCGTGGTCGATTCGACCGCAGCCGCTAAAACGGTATAGGTGGACATGGGGGTACCTAATAGTTAATAGGCGGGCATTATATTCAAATGGATGGGGATTCGGTGAGACAAGCTAAACCCCCTCCCATCCTCCCCCTTGAAAGGCGGGGAGGGGCTGACTCCCAGTGCGATAAGTTTTGTGCGAAGTATGCTTTTACCCCTCCCCGCTTTTTAAGGGGGGAGGTCGGGACGACTGTATGTATACAGGAGGTAGAGTAACGCAGGGAGCGGTTACCCAGCTTATATCGCATTTTTGCACGATAACAAGTGCAATGTTATCGTGCAAAAAATAGAGCTTATTATGGTCAAACGACAAATCAAACTGTAGTGCCTATGGAATATCGAGCTGTTGTCGGTTTATAGACATGGTGTTTTAATGCGGTTTATGTAATTATAAATTTACGGCATAAAACGCCGATTAAGTTCAATTTAACAAACCGATTTACGTCTTCTAGTTTAAGTTGTTTTTATTTGTCGGCAAATTTCGCCGTTATATTTATTTCTGGTAAACCAAATTATGTTCGAAACCAGCGTAGAATCAGTCCTCCCATTAGGCGTGTTAGCTATACGAAAAGGGTTGCTCGCGCAGGGTGTTGGCGTGCATAAGCTCGATAATGCCTTGAAAAGTGGGAAGTTAGTTTCTTTGGCTCCAGGGGTATATGCGCGTAGTGGGTTACCTGTTGCGTGGCAGGGTTTGGTGTTGGGATTACAGCGCTTATCCCCAGAGGGTTCATTGGGTGGTGTAACCGCATTAGAGTTACAAGGGCTTGGCCATTTTGCACCTTTGGCCGTTGAGCGCACTGTGCATTTTTACGCACCCGAAAAAGAACCTACTTGGCTGCAAAAATTAAATCTAGGTTGTAAGGTTGTTTGGCATAAAAGTGAAAGCTTTTGGTTGCCAAACCTTGCTGAGGTATCGAACCGTTTTTCAGATATTCCATGGCGCGATGATCTTGAATCACTAAAAATATCTTGTCCCGAAAAAGCACTCTTAGAGTTATTGGAGGATGTGCCTTCAACTGTCAGTTTTGATTATGCAGACGCACTCATGCAGGGTTTAACAAGTCTATCGCCTATAAAATTAGAGCGATTGTTGTATGCCTGTACTAGCGTGAAAGCTAAGCGGTTATTTTTTTGGTTGGCTTCTCGCTATAACTACCCTTGGTTGAAAAAAATCGATTCTACTAAATTCAATTTGGGCAGCGGTAAGCGTGTACTTGTTCAAGGTGGGCGGTTGGATAAACAATTTCAAATAACAGTGCCTGAGCATTTGTATGGACAGCAATAATCCTTATTATCGTCAAGTGCAATTTCTTATTCAGTTGTTGCCATTGGTAGGAGAAGAGTCTTGTTTTGCATTGAAAGGCGGAACTGCGATTAATTTGTTTGTGCGCGATTTTCCGCGTTTGTCGGTCGATATCGATTTGGTTTATTTGCCAACCCATGATCGTGCGCAAGCATTAGAGGCAATTAAAGCCGCGTTAAAACGAATAGCACAAAGAATACAATCTGTTTTCCCGAGCGCTCACATCACCGAAACTTTTTTAGATAAATCGGATGCGCTACGCCTGATTGTTGCCCTCAAAGGAGTGCAAATCAAAATTGAACTATCCCCAGTATTACGTGGCACTGTGTATGAACCGGAAATAAGATCTGTCACCGCTAGTGTTGAAGAACAATTTGGTTTCGCAGAAATAGCGGTTGTATCCTTGGCTGACTTGTATGCGGGGAAGTTATGTGCTGCTCTAGATCGCCAACATCCACGTGATCTTTATGATGTAAAGCTATTGTTGGAAAGCGAAGGTATCACCGAAGAAATTCGCAAAGCATTTTTAGTTTACTTGATTAGTCACCCACGCCCAATTTCAGAGATACTAAATCCAATCTTGAAAGAGTTGCAGCCTGTTTACGATGGCGAGTTTGTTGCTATGACTCCGCAACCTGTCGCGTTGGAATCGCTGATACAAACGCGCGAAAATATGATTCAGATACTGAATAACTCGATGACTGAGACTGAAAAATTATTTTTGATATCTTTCAAAAGCAAAGAACCTGATTGGTCTTTGTTAGGTTTAGATGGCGTCAACAAGTTGCCTGCGGTGCGCTGGAAGTTGATCAACTTGCGTGATATGTCTGCCGAAAAACATCTACAAATGTTACAGCAGTTAACTGCTGTTCTTAAGTTGTAATAGGGGATCTAAACAGGTTGGGCAATAAACGTTGTGAGAGTTTAACTTATGCCCCTTCTGGGTTAGCCGATATTTTTGCAAACGGCTCTTAGGTTTATCCGGAATAGTCATCTCAATCAAACCTGTATTGAGTGCAGGTTTCAGGTAGCGCTCACTAAACGATTTTCGATCCTGCAGACCTAATGCATTTTGCAAATCATCGCGGCTCATCTCGTTTTTGAGTGCAAGAAGCAATTCTTTGACTTGGGGGGTGACTTGAGGGGTGACTTGGGGGGTAGAGGATTCAATAGTATTCAGAATCATCATCAGCATAAACTCAATAAAAGGCGCTGAATCTGTTTTTGCGGTACTGGCATTTATCGCACGGTAATAATCGCTCTGGTGTTCATGCACCATGCTTTCAACGGGAATGTTTACAAACAGCGGGTTCCACTGGCTAGGTATTAATGTCTGCAATATGTCTATCATTGAGTTGGTTTATGCAATTTGATTCGGTGAAAATACTTTATAATCTTTCTCGTATTTTTTACTTATACTAATAAATATTTCATCGATTGATTCCATTGGTATGCTTTCCCCAACCCTAAACACATATTTTTGCTCTAGGCGACAAACATTTGGAGTTATTGTTAATTCACGATCATTTATATCTAATGGGCCTATAAATGCCATGATGGCAAGAAACATATGTGATCCAATTGGTGCAGTTGTTATATACAGGTAAACAGCTTCCGACGATGGCTTAATCTCATCATCATCAGAAATCATTTTGAAACCAACTGTTTTAACTTTTGAGTATAGGCATGCATATAAGCTTTGTATCTGCTTGTAATTTATTCTCAGTTCATTAAGGCTAATGTGAATTGGATTGGTGTGATTAAATTCAGTAATTATTTTATTTGCGCATTCCAATGCACGAACTTCAATTTCCATGCCTTCTTTCATTTCAGAGTCCGCCAGAGAGAGTCTATATTCTTTGCCGTCAGTGGATGTGAATTTAATTGACGCGGTTTTACTTTGAGTTTTTAGTAGCTGGGCTAGCTTCAATAATTCATTTAATTTTTTTATCTCAATTTTTGTATCGAAATTGAATTTGAATGTAATTGTTATGTTGTTTGCGAACGGAAAAAAATCTAAATCGAAATATTCGCAATTGAACCTTATAACCTTTTTTTCATCGGGTAAGTATGCATTAAAAAGGCTTGGGATCAATTGCGTTGAAAATATTATTCCTTCCGAGATTTCATCTTCTTTAAATTGCAGTGTGCCAATAGCGGAGGGTTCAATATCTCCAATTACAAGTTTTCCTGAATTCATTGCTAAAAATTGTGTTTTTTCATCAGTTCCAAATCTTGTGTTGACTCCTGATACATCAGATATATCTAATTCGGTATATCGTCCAAGCGATGCATTTATTAAATCTTCCAAAGTGTTTTGGTCGGTTGTTTTAAAACGAATGCTGGCGGCTCCATTTTCAAATCCAGTGGAATCTAAATGCGCTTTTTTTGCAGCAGCATATGCATTGATATCGCTGCCTATATGTTTAATTAATGTCTCTTTTAGCGATTTTCCCGATACTTCAACGATTTGGTGTGAGTCGTCATACTTTATTGTCATCGTACGTGCATGAAAATCATTTTTTTTGTCGCTCTGTTCAAGTTCATGCATTCGTTTAAGAACTTTGGTTATCAAATCATTATCAACGTGCACAGCATAAAGTCTTTGTGTGTTTGTTTTTCCATCAAATTCACAAAAAACAATGAAAGAAGCGAGGGGATAGGTACAAAGTCGAT
>CAUOQW010000293.1:0-4210 GCA_963506825.1 uncultured Cellvibrio sp. | reverse complement strand
TAACCAAATATCTCCAAATAAAATTCCAATTCTGCCTCAATCGCCTTTTGAATGCTTTCCGTCTGCCTAAATCCGTGACCTTCTTCTGCAAAAGTCACATAGGCATTTTTAATTCCCTTTTTGGTAAGCGCCGCAACCATGGCTTCTGCTTGTGTGGGCGGAACCACTTTATCTTTTAACCCTTGCAAGAAAATGACTGGGCAATTTAATTGATCAATATGGTGAATTGGCGAGCGCGCGTGATAAACCGCTTTTTCTTTCGGGTATTCACCTACTAAAGAATCCAAATAACGCGCTTCAAATTTGTGGGTGTCGGTGGCGAGTGCTTCCAGATCGCCAATGCCATAGAGACTTGCGCCGGCTTTAAAAATATCGCCAAAGGTGAGGACGGCGAGTACGGTATAACCGCCAGCGCTGCTGCCACGAATGGCGATTTTATTTTTATCGACCAAGCCGCGTTCGATTAAATAGTTTGCGCCGCTGCAAACGTCGATCACATCGGTAACGCCCCAATTGTTTTTTAATCTATCGCGATATTGGCGGCCATAACCGGTGCTGCCGCGATAATTTACATCCAACACCGCAAAACCACGGCTGGTCCAAAATTGAATTTTAAGATTGAGCGATGTTTCCGTTGCGCCTGTGGGGCCGCCGTGACACATCACAATTAATGGCGGTAATGTGTTTTCGGGTGCAGTGATAAGTTTATTTTTAGGCGTGTAGTAAAACCCGTGCGCAGTTTCATTATCGCTAGTGGCAAAACTAATGGCTTGCGGCTGGGCAATATCATCGTGCGTTAATGTGCTGTTGCTGGCGGTGAGCAGAGGTTTAATGGTTTGCTTGTGAAAAATATAGAGCGAATTTGATTGAGTGGCACTTGCTGCAAAGAAATAGGCGCGCTCGTTGTGGCAGTGAACACCCGCAATATCTTTAAATTCACTTTGAATGACTTTTAGTGTTTTTGAAGCAATATCAATCAATCCCAATTGCCATTGCCCGTTCTGGCTAAAGCAACAGAAAATCTCTTGTGCATTTAAAAAGCCATAAGTGCTCATGCCAAATACCCACTGCGGGGTGGCGAATTCGACGGCAATATCGCACACAAGCTCTGCGCTGTATGAGCCATCAGCGCAAGCGCCTTCGGCGCGATTAAAAGTATGGCGATAAATATTCCACCAGTTATTGCTGTCAGACACAAAAAATAATTCGCCATCTGGCGACCACTGCGGTTGAAAAACAGATTCGGTTTTGCTGCCAGCAATAAGCTGCGTATTGGTAATCTCGCCTGCTGCATTTAATTCTGCACAGTAACACTCGGTGCCATCCCACGGCATTTGCGGGTGGTTCCAGCATAAATAGCTGAGTTTATCGCCGGCGGGATTTAAGCGCGGGTTACTGTAAAAATCGGCACCTGAAATCAAAATCACTACATTACCGTTTAAATCAATCGCAACTATTTCGCTGCGCTCTTCAGTTTTGGTTTCGTGATTTGCTTGGGAATGATCTTCACGCACGCAAATTAAACGCTTGCGCGTTTCATCCCACGCAAAATCTGCATAGCGATACTTTGTCTCAGAAGCTAATGGGCCTGTTGGCGATAGGGCGGTTAGTTCATTGCTTACACGATCAATCACATAGATACCTTGGTCAGTATCCAGCACACAAAAAATACGATCAGCTGTAACCAAATAACTTGCGCCGCCATATTCATGGGCACGAGTACGAATGCTGTACGGCGTGGGTAAAACATCGCTCGCGATTCCAGTTGCCGATAATTGCACTAACGCATTGCGCCCTTTTTCTGAAGGACGTGACTCCAGCCAAAATATATCGTCACCATCTGTTTGTACTTCGCTAAGCTTCGCACTTTGTTGTGTAAGCATTTCTGCCGTGATGGGCGATGGCCATTGTCCGTAAGGGTAAATTTGTTTCATGTATTACCAGCCATAAATTACCAGCGCTTGGGCGATTTTCGTGAGGTGTGAAATACGCGCAGAATTTGAATTTGATTTAATTCAGGTTTTACGCGGTAGGGAATTATATAGCGGGTATCGGGCACTATAAGTTCGCGCGTGCCGTGAATGCGACCGGGAGCGCCTAATGCTGGATTGTTGTTGAGCAGCTTGACTGCATTGTAAATGCGTTGCACCACAAGCTTTGCGGCGGTGGGATCATTTTTTGCGATGTACTCCGCTTCATCGTTGAGATTTTCTAGCGCTTTAGTCAGCCACTTAATTTGCATTTACACCCCATTTTTTCAGGGTGTTTGCAAGGGCATCATCGCTGGCAAAGTCGCCATTATCAGCTTCGGTAATTGCCGCTTTAATTTCTTGAATTTGCCACTCATTGAGTTCGACAAAATCGCGAATCGCTTCGGTGGCGAGAAAGGATTTTGATCGGTGTGTTGCGTCGGCAAGGTTTTCAAGGCGGGCTTTAAGGTCATCATCCAAGCGGATTGTCATGGTGGTAGACATAGCGATGTGCTCAGTTGTGTTTGAATGTACACAATATACCACGTTGCTTTGGGTATCAATCAAGCACCTGAATGTCTGATTTTGCTGTGCCCTTGTTTATTCGTTCGGTTTTCCGCTTTAATGGCCGTCTTCTTTATTATGCAGTGCCTGTCATGACCTTTAGTGCCGCCAAATTACAATCGCACCTTCCCCAAGCTCATCGCGGCGTTTGGTGGGTAGCCTTGTCTGGCGGGTTGGATTCCTGCGTTTTATTGCATGCACTGGCTGCATTGAACTTATCCGTCAAACTTCATGCGCTGCATATCAATCACCAAATTTCCCCCAATGCCAATGCGTGGCAGGCGCACTGTGCGGATATGTGTGCCCTCCTGAATATCGCTTTTATTGCGGTAAAAGTGGATGTAAAAAACAGCGGGCGTGGAATTGAAGATGCTGCCCGGGAAGCGCGTTATGCCGTTTTTCAGCAACATATAAGGGGTGGCGATTACCTGCTAACCGCACACCACGCCGACGATCAAGCTGAAACCTTATTATTGCGATTAATGCGCGGCACCGGCCCACGCGGTTTAGCGGCCATGGCGCAACAGCGATCTTTAGGGCAGGGCACCTTATTCCGCCCATTGCTCAACTTTAGCCGCGCCGAACTGGAAGAATATGCCCGCGCTCAGAATGTGAGCTGGATAAACGACGAAAGCAATGCCGATGACCACTACGACCGTAACTACCTGCGCAACCAAGTTATGCCTTTGTTGCGCGAGCGTTGGCCTGCGTTTGCGGGTAAGTGGCAGCAAACAGCCGAGCTGTGTGCGGCTAACGAATCCCTAATCGAAGAGCTTGCCGCGCAGGATTTGATGTTGGCGGATTTCCAACCCGCCTTAGTGGGTGCCAGTATCAGCTTGGTTTATGCCGAGTCCCTATCCATCGCCCGTCGCCATAATCTGATCCGCACTTGGTTGCGTGGGCAGGGTTTGAGTACGCCGGAACAGCAACACCTCCAGCAAATCGAGCAGCAAATTTTTGGTGGTCGTCAGGATGCAGAAACTCAAGTGGCTTGGGGCGATGTTTCTCTGCGCGTTTATCGCCAGCGCATTTACGCTTTACCCTCGGCAGATTTGCCGCGTGTGCCTGATTCACCGCTAGAGTTCGCCCCTACAATCACCCTTCCTGCGGGGTTTCAATTTGCATTTGAGTACCTTGAATCCTCCGATAAGCCCCTACTAAATCCCCATTTACCCAATTTACAACTGCGCTTCCGGCAAGGTGGAGAACGTTGCCGCCCCGCTGGTCGCGCTCATTCCCAAACCCTTAAGCGCCTATTGCAGGATTACGGCGTAGAGCCATGGCTGCGCGAAAGTCTGCCTTTGGTCTACAGCGGTGATGACTTAGTCGCTGTGTCTGACTTATGGGTTTGCGAGGAGTTTCAAGTTGAACGAGCTGGTTTTCGGTTGAGCTACAGCAAAAAACCGAGCTAGCCATTTTTTGCTTTTTCTCTGAGTTGGCAAAATCTATCTGGGTGGAGTCAAGGTGATACTTGCGAGACCGTCGGAGGCATGGATGCCGACGTCGAGCCTACATGGATGTACTTGCGGCGTGTCTCACAAGTATTACCTTGGCTCCAACCAAGATTGCTACATAAAAGAACCTTTTCATTGAGCCACCAACCTCTTTCGGGTAGACTGGCGCCCCGTCCTGAAAGATAAACCTCACGCCCCGCAACGGGTGCTTTTTTGATCGTT
>CAUOQW010000292.1:0-4215 GCA_963506825.1 uncultured Cellvibrio sp. | reverse complement strand
GAATTAGTCATGACCACCAAACCTTGCTTGCTGGAAAGCTCGGGTAAAAGCGCGGAGGTGGTGGAGCTGCCGCTATCGAGGATGATGCGATTGTGATCGCGGATGAGTGCGGCGGCGGCTTTAGCGATGGCTTGCTTACGGGCGGAAACCTTTTCTTCAGTCGGATTGGCAATCAACTCTTGCGGAACCAAGACCGCGCCACCATAGCGGCGCAGCAACAGACCATTGGTTTCGAGCGCGGCTAAATCCTTTCGAATCGTAACTTCTGAAGTCACAAATTGCCCAGCCAAGGTCTCCACACTCACTTCACCGCTGGCATTTAGCAGGTCAATGATGGCGCGACGGCGCTGTTGAGTGTTACGTTTGGTCATGGAAGCTTGCCTTAAGTTTCGTTTCGAAAGATATTCTCACCCCTTCGAAAGATAAAGGCAAGCTTTAATCTTATTAATTGAGCACTAAATGAGCTTCACCGGCTAAAACACTGGCTTTGGTGTAGCAAGCGCCTGTACCTTTCCACTCTAGGCTAGCGCCCACCAGTAGGGATCGCTCGCCTTCAATCGTATCGCCTTTTGCAGTGACTAATTTTACATCGCCAACTTTTGCGCTGAGTTGAGCTGAAGCGAGCTGGTCTTCCTTAAGCTTAATGTTTATTTCGCCCGCATTCACATCGGCAGTCAGGCAGGCGCTGGTTCCCGCTATGCGCAGCTCCCCCGCGCTCAAGTTAACCTCTAATTTTTTATCTTTAGGGACGCTGAGTTTCACCCCTATGCTCACATGATCGTAACGCATGATGCCTGAAGGCGATAATCCAAACTCGGTGACATTGCCCGTTTTCTTACTCCAACCTAATTCTTTGATTAGCTGCAAACAGTTTTCGCGCTTCTCTTTTTCACAGCTGGCCTTTACGACGGCCGTTACACTCGTGCCCGTTGTACCTGTGATTTCCACATCGCCCACCGGCACGTTTAGCCGGATGAGTTCGGCACTAGCGACATCCTCCTGCCAGGTGATATTCCTTTCGCCTTCGGTAGCCAAGGCTGCGGCGCTGAGAACCGCTAGCAGGGAGAATGTGCTGCCGATAATTGTGTTGCGACTAATACTAAACATAGTGCCATCCATTAAAGTTAAATGATTGGCAGCCCGAAGGAGCTGCCCAATTGTTTATTAATCCAGTTTCCTTGTTATTCCTGATTCCGCTAATTAAATCTTGTCTCACTGTTTACTCCAATTTCGGAATTAGCAGTCCGTTTTCGAACTAATCCTGCAAAACAGATTTACTCCTAAAAAATAATTTCATCCAAATCAACTAGTTAATTTTTTGGCATAGACCTTGTAATGCGGTATGGAAATGTACTCGGATGCTGTAGCTATAGTTCTCTAGACGTATGTTTGCCCCTGTTTGGATTCTTTTTTCTAAAAAAATACTTACAACAATTCACCATGGACGAGGTTAAAGTGACTCGCCTCCTGTTAACCCGTCGTCATTAAGGACAAATTTATGAAAGTTTTTCAGATTTTAAGCGCACTTTTAGTTTCGAACATTTTAGTTTCAAGCCTCGCCTTTGCCGATGACCCCAGCTGGAGCGCACCACATGCGCCTTATCAAATTACTGACAACATTTATGCGGTAGGTACTAAAGGAATTGGTGTGTATCTCATCACTACGCCTAAAGGACATATTCTGTTGGATGCAGCCACAGAGCAGGGTGCGAATGTGGTTGAAGCTAATATCAAAAGTTTGGGTTTTAAATTAAAGGATATTAAATATTTACTCGAAAACCACGCTCACTCAGATCACGTTGGCGGGCTCGCGCAACTCAAAAGATCTACCGGTGCAACCATTGTTGCAAGCCAAGGTGACCAGCACAGCCTTGAGCATGGCACGCTGGATAGCGAAACCAATTGGGAAGATAAATTCACACCCGTTAAGGTGGAAAAAATACTTGCCGATGGTGAAAAAATTTCTTTAGGTGGAGTTCAGTTGCAAGCGGTACTTACCCCTGGGCACACCAAAGGCTGCACAAGCTGGTTTATGGAATCACCGGATAAAGGCAGTACGCGCAAGGTCGCATTTATTTGCAGCCTCACCACGGCCGGGAACAAATTGGTTAACAATAAAATCTATCCGCAAATTGCCGATGATTTTCGCAACACCTTTGCACGGCTTAAAACCAAAAATGCTGATTTACTTTTGATTGGTCACCCGGATTTAGCCAACTTGGAAGAAAAAAATATCGCGAAGAAAAATGGCAAAGCAGACGCGTTTGTAGATTCAAATGGATTACAAAAATTCGTAAAAACATTTGAAGACAAGTTTGAAGTGGAATTGGAAAAGCAGAAAAAAGCGCAGTAAGTTTTTCAGCCCAAACAAAAAGGGCGACTTTAATAAGTCGCCCTTTTGCTAACAGCCCAATCAAATCAATTCACAAACTTGGACAGCAAGCGCAAATAAGTGGATTGATAACCGCAGGAGTTTTCGGTCACGCTCCAGGAATTGATCGGCCAGCTGGTGTTGAAATCTTTATACGCTTTTTGTGCCGGCTGACCTTTTGGGGGCGTGGGTGCGGCGGCACCGCAACCGGGATTAGGGCTGCCCGATGTGCAGTTGCTATCCCAATCGTAAGATGGGTTGGGGCCACCGGTTAAGAAACCCGGGGCGGGGCCATAAGTTGAGGTACCCACTCTGTCCCACTTGGCGCTGCCATCGGTAAACCAAGTGTGATAAAACTCGTTAACCGAGTTATGAGCTCCAAGTGCAGACATATTCGATAGATAAACCATACCCTGCGGGTTAACACCGTGGATGTAATTTACATAGGTAAGCGCGTGGTTTTTGGCCGCTGCATTATCAAAACCGCTGACGCCGTAATTCACGATATTCATGAACATACTGCCCTTGGCTGATTTGCTATTGTTGCTACCCCAGGTATAAGCCCCTAAGAAAGCCAAATAGGGGTCACGCTTGCTGGTCATAGCAGCCCAATTATCGGTACCACCCGTCATGCCATTTTTAAAATAGTTTTTAATGTTAGTCGCCACGCCACTGCTCACACCACTCAAATTGGCGTAATACAGCAACGCAGAGTTTTCTTGTTCATTGAAATTATCCACCCAGGTTTTTAAATTTGAATTGGTATAGTCCGTTTCAACATGGCTTTTATATGCCGCACCAGTGGTAGATGCATAAAGGTAAACTGCTGCTATACGTTTCTTAGTGGCGCGATCTTTAGCGCTACCCGTACCTGTAGCCCAGTCGATGGGCTCTTGTTGCCCTGCACCCAAACCCGCACTGCCCGGTTGTCTGCTGTTATCGTTATTGAAAAATAAAACGTTAGGGTTAGCAACTGCCCAGGACCATGCATTTTCAGCGCGCGCATTCAGATCCGTTGCGTAAGAACTCCAAGCGGGTAGATCACGCAACACTTTGCTGGCAAACGCAAAGGCGGCGGCTGTAGACATTGTTGCGTTAGTACTGGCAGAGCCGTAGTAGCTTGCGCCAGTAGCGGCCGATGGCGGACTCTTATGATCCATGCCCACGATGCTGAGCACTGCGTTATTGCCCGTTGCATCCTGCATTTTCTTCAACCAATCCAGACCCCATTTCACTTCATCCAAAATATCGGGAATACCGTTGCCGGATTCCGGAATATTGAAATCGTCTGTCCAAGCCGCTGGGTTTTCAATATAGGCATGGAGTAGGGTGATGACATAGTCTGCTGCCCAAGTGGTGTATTTGTTGTAGTCGCCAGCATCGTACCAACCGCCAGACAAATCTTTCTGAGTAGCCGCATTGGTTTTATCGTTGTAGAGACGGGCGTTTTTATCCTGGCCTGCGCCTATATGGCTAGCGCCATCTACCCAGGCGAGTTCTGCGAAAGGTTGTTGTTTGGCAAAACCCGCGCGCTGATAAAAGAAGGTGCGTAAGGCACTTTTAAGCACGGGTTTGTAGACATCTGCCGCAATCTTAAAGCTGGGCGAGCGGACATTTTGGGTTTTATCCACCACCGCATAGGTGCCTGCCATAGTGACGCTGGAAAAATCAAACCACCAAGCTTTGTCGCCAGAGCTGGCATCTGTATTACCGGAATTCCACACAGCGGGCGCGGCACTCAAGACAGTTTCGCCAGTCGCCATATTCACCAGGCTAAGGCTTGCGCTGGGCATAAAGCTTTTATCGGCGTCGTAGCCGGTTTGCGGATCGCGGATAACCGCAAT
>CAUOQW010000291.1:0-4223 GCA_963506825.1 uncultured Cellvibrio sp. | reverse complement strand
TTGTTTCTGCTGCAAATAAAAACTTCTCTCTGTCGCCAAGAGAGCTTTGTGCAGTGAGAATGAGGTTACGCTTAGGTATTTTTGTATCAACAAATACCAGTGCTATATCGCGCAGGGAAAAAAAATTGCACAAGTCCGATAATAAAGGCTGCCACTTTTCAGGAGCTAAATCCGCTTTATAAATAGCTTCAATCAGCTGATTAAGGCTGCATTTTGGTGTATCGCTATCCAAGATCGCCCCCTGATCATAATTTGCTCTATTTTTTATCATAAAAATTTCCCTCTGAATATACAACCCATATGGGGGGCGAAATGCATGCTCTTTTGTTTCATGATGCATATTTATATGGATACATTCAGTGAGACATCTAATCTACGGGAGGCTGCGACAATGAGAATGGGCAAACTATTTATAAACCTAGGAGGCAAGGTACAGGCATTGCTAGTCTTGTGCCTCTTCAGTGTGATTGGCAGCGGATGCGGTGGTGGCTCTTCCAAATCTACGCCGCCTGTTGCCTCCAGCGCTGCTGTTACCAGCAGTTCTAGTGTATCGAGTACATCTTCCGTTGTTAGTTCTTCATCATCTTCTAGTTCTTCGTTCTCCTCTATCAGTTTGGCATCTTCTTCAACATCAACTTCCGCATCCTCCTCGGCGTTAACATCCGCCTCCAGCAATGCAATGTCCTCCTCGACAAGTTCTGCCTCTTCAGCAGGGTCGGCAGTTGTTAAAACGGGCGTTTTTTTGGATGGGCCTGTTATCAACATTGGATATAAAACCGAGACCCAACAAGGGCTCACTAATCACCTTGGTGAATACAAATATATTGAAGGGGAAAGGGTTACCTTTTTTATTGGAGACCTTGAGCTGCCGTCTGTAGTGGCAATGGGGCTTGTGACCCCGCTTGAGCTGGTTGGTGTAAACGATGTTGAGAATACGACTGTGGTTAATATTCTCAGGTTGCTGCAAACATTAGATGAGGACGGCAACCCCGAAAATGGAGTCACTATAACGGAACTGGCAAAAGCGAATGCGCAACGAGTAGATTTTGGTTTGCCTGAAAAAGATTTTGAATCATCTTTGGCGGTAAATAGTTTGATTCTTAATGGAGGCCAGTATTACGAGACTAAAGGCCTTGTCCAAACATTGGTTGCTATTGAGCACTTTAAGTTATCACTCGGCAGCGGTATTCGAATCAATATGCAAGGAAGAACCGCAACAAGTAAAATTATTAATTCTGACTGCCCTAATATACCGGGTGGGTATGAATATACATTTACAGATTCTGCCATAACAATGATAGGGTCGGATGCGTGGGACAATTCAGGTGATGTGCCCTGTAGGCTTGCGAGTATTGACAAGACTACAGTGACGCCTCAAGACTTTATTAAATATGGCAGTGATTCTGCGTTACATTGCGCTGATTATCCTACTTGTACGACCAGTGATTTTGAAAGAAGTGTTTCTGGCGTCGATGTTGATGGTAGAAAGTTCACCACCACATCGAGTTTTGACCCGAATAGATTAATCATCAGGCATGTCAAGAAATTAATTGACGATGAAGGCAAAGAAACTACTTTCACAGAGGAAATTTATATTGAGAGTACATATAAACACCTAATTAGTATGAGTGGGAAAAATCTGACCAGTGTGATGATTAGCTCTGTTTGTCCTGGAAAACCCGGTGGTTTTAAGTATTCTTTTGCAAATTCCGATATAACAATGACTGGAACAGATGGATGGAACAGTAAGTGTGTGCTTGGAAGTGTCGATACTTTTACTGTGCCTGTGGCAGACATCGTAGATGTGTACAAAGGGGATTTTGCATTTAATTGTCGCAAATATCCTGTTTGCGAAATTGCCGAATTAAAAAGAGAAGTTTCAGGTGTCGATGTAGATGGAAGAAAATTCCACTCTTTCTCCAGATTTAATCGCGCCACCTCAGTTTTAACTTACACCAAGGTAGTTCTTGAGACGGACTCTAGTGAATCAGTAACTTTTATAGAAGAGTTTAATTTTTTTAAGAATTGACTAAGTTATCGACTTAAATACATCCACGCAAGGGTGGCTTTTGTCATGTATAAACTAACGTTTACCTTTTTGTTGGATTTGATGGTTTTTGAGTTTTATGTCGGTTGCCTTGAGTTGGCGAATTTTTTTTATTGCTATGTAACTCGGTATTAAATTTCTTCGCACTTTCAAACTTGTCGCCAAAAGCCTTTGCTGCTGGTTTTTTAGCGGCAGCAGATGTTGCAGGTTTTACGCGTGGGTTTACTGTTGCTTGCGCACGCGCATTGGGTAATGTATTTCTTGCTGTTGGTTTAGCGTTACGATTATCGCGTGCTAATTTTGGATCATCCGCTGGAATCAATGCCGATGCGGCAGAACCAATCAAATGGCCTTTGCGCATTTTAATTAATGCTTCGCGAATCACTGGCCAGCCAGCTGAGTCGTGGTAGCGCAATAAGGCTTTGTGCAAACGGCGCTGCTCTAAACCGCGTGGTATGGTAATTTTTCCGCTCTTGTAGGTTAATTTTTTCAGCGGATTTCTTTCGCTTACATACATCGCGGTTGCAAGTGACATGGGCGATGGATAAAAGGTTTGCACCTGATCCACCTCAAAATTATTTTTCTTTAACCATAATGCCATGTTCACCATGTCTTCATCTTTGGTGCCGGGATGCGCCGCGATAAAATACGGAATCAAATATTGTTTTTTGCCCGCCTCGCGCGAGAATTTTTCAAACATCTTTTTGAAATCGTAATAGCTACTCATTTTCGGTTTCATCATTTGCTCAAGCACGCCGTCTTCGGTGTGTTCGGGAGCAATCTTCAAATAACCGCCAACGTGGTGCGTGACTAATTCTTTTACGTATTCCGGATCGCGAATTGCCAGGGCGTAGCGCAAGCCAGATGCAATTGAAATACGATTCACACCTTTTAATTTGCGTGCCGCACGATAAAGCGCGGTGGTGTGTTTGTGATCGGTAATTAAATTTTTACAAATTGTGGGGTATACACACGACAAGCGACGGCATTTCGAAAGCGTCGGCATATCTTTGCAAGTAAGGCGATACATATTCGCCGTCGGGCCGCCAAGATCGGAAATATGGCCGGTAAAGCCCGGCACCTTTTCGCGAATATCTTCAATTTCTTTCAGAATAGATTCTTGCGAACGGCTCTGGATAATGCGGCCTTCGTGTTCGGTAATCGAACAGAAAGTACAGCCGCCGAAACATCCGCGCATAATATTCACGGAGGTTTTAATCATGTCGTAGGCAGGAATTTTTTCTTTGCCATAGACCGGGTGCGGTACCCGCGCATAAGGCAAATCAAATACGCCGTCCAACTCATCCGTCTCTAATGGAATCGGTGGCGGGTTTACCCAAATTTCGCGGTTGCCGTGTTTTTGCACGAGTGGACGCGCGTTGTAAGGGTTTGCCTCTTGATGCAAAACGCGCGAAGCATGCGCATACAAAATTGGATCGTTACGCACTTTTTCAAACGCAGGTAAGCGCACGTAAACATTATCGTCACCCGCCAAGTCGCTGCGATTTTGTAGCGGCATTGGAATAATGCGAATAGCTTGCGGCTCATCAACAACAGCTGCTTTTGCAGAGACATCCCCTTGCGCTGGGCAGCCAATTGTCTGTAATTGTTCCGATGGGTTTAAAGCGGCAATTTGCGCTTCCATTTTCTCGGGGTCGAGTTGGCGCAAACCAATCTGCGAATTATTCACATCAATTTTCGCAACATCCACAACCGATTTTGGGTCGTGTTGGTATTCGTAAGGATTCGGAAGTTTGTCGATATGACTCGGCCAATCAATGCGCGTTGAATCAATTTCAGTCCAACCCGCAGGTGCTTCTTTTTTCACGACGACCGTGCCGCGAATGCTATCCAAATCTTTTATATCTTTGCCTTGCGCGAGCGCGTGTGCGATATCCGCAATCGCGCGTTCGGCGTTGCCGTATAAAAGAATATCGGCGGTGGCGTCGATCAATACCGAGCGGCGAACTTCGTTGCTCCAGTAATCGTATTGGGCGATGCGACGCAGGCTGGCTTCAATTCCGCCGAGCACAATCGGCACATCTTTGTAAGCTTCTTTACAGCGTTGGCTGTACACGGTGACGCAGCGATCCGGGCGTTTGCCGCCCATGCCGCCGGGTGTATAGGCGTCGTCTGAGCGCATACGTAAATCGGCAGTGTAGCGGTTGATCATGGA
>CAUOQW010000290.1:0-4225 GCA_963506825.1 uncultured Cellvibrio sp. | reverse complement strand
TTCTAGGAGCCCTTGGCAAATATTCGCGTGTACCGGAACCACTAATTTTCGTCACTGAGTTGGTCGCCTTTTTCAATGTGGAAGGATGGTCGAAACTTGCAGATGAGAAGAAGTCGGATGAAAGGGGAGAGTTTTTTGGTTTCAGTCGTACTGCGTTTGGTATAGTCAAGACTCGTACTGACGGTAAGCGGCTCTTCGTTTACACCGACAGCGGTAACGTAGCAATGAAGGAAACTTATGCTTTTGAACTTGATGCTTCAGGTTTCCCACGGCCTGTTACAGTAATCCGTGCATGATGATCGAGTATTTGGGGCTGCACACGTTGCAGCCCAATATTCGCCGCTTAGGTGGTTTTTATATTGCAGTTAATTTGTAGTCGAAATTGAAGGTTAGTGCGGTTTCTGTTGTTTTCCCTCTTAGTTTGACCCACTTTTGCATCCAAAAATGATCCAGAAAAAATGTGCAAAAACTCAACCTGCATATAGCTTTGCAGTTATTAGCAATGGGTTAAAATTCAATGCAAAAGTGGGTCAAACTACGGTACAAATCAACATGTACAGATTACTTAAAATAAAAAGGGTTCTATTTCTTTATAATTTGCCACCACAATTTGTTGCGCTTCTGGCACCATTTCTAATTTGCGTGGGTCAATATTAAATGCGCGCAACATGTATTCAACTAATGGCGCGCGCGTTTTTACGTTTAAACATCCGTCCGTCATATCAAAATCGCGCGCAATAATTTCCTGTTGTATTTCACCGAGACGCCCATCGGGTTTAATTTGGATGTTAACGATAGTATTCCAAAGCGCATCTTGTTCTACGGTATGTTCGCTGGTATCCATAATCTCCGGTGTACCGCGAAAACGACTTAACACGAAATCTCGATAGTCACGATGCTTCTCGCAATACGCACGCACATGCCAGCGCATGGGTGTGCATACCAGCGTATGAGGCACGATGATTCGTTCCTCCTCAACTGCCGATTTCATGGATATGTAGCCTAACTCAACACGTTTATGTTCACGGGCGGCTTGAACCAAGGCGCGCAAAATAGGTGGATCAATGCGGCGCAACGGCACTTGCAGCATTTCGGTATTGGCAAATCCTAGGTTCAGACTTTCAAAGGTATGAGTAATATCTTTACTGCGGCTCAGTACGTGCAAATACTCGTCAGCAGTACCGGTAGTAAGTGCGGGTTTGAAGTTTTGGCTTGGTTTATAGCCTTTTAGATATTTATCATAAACCAAGTTGTCAGGAGCGATATCTGCCAAATATGCATTTATATCTTTACTGGCCTGCTGTCTCCCAATCCCGAAGCTGTTCATTAAATGATTAGTCGTAAGTCGTCCTTCCCATTGCGCCACGATTTCAATTAGGCGATAGCGTGTCAGTAAATCCCAACGTAATGGCCATTCCATACTTAACTCCCATATGCTTGAAAATGCGACATGTGTGTGCAGCCAGTGTAGACATGCCTTCGTTGGCTACATACTATGCATAAAGTGACAGCAAAGCCAATATTAAACAGCAGGATGTTCGGGAGCAGGCATGTACAAACAAAATGGTTACTTAGTTTTTTCTCCTTCAGATTTAGTAGGTTTTACCTACAGCGAATTCGCCAGTTGGATGGATCGTTTTAAAGTTGAATGCAAAGAGCAATCGCCAGAGCCAGATGCTACGGACTCTTTCATGCAGCTCCTATTTGCTAAGGGTGAAGGCCACGAGGCTGCAATGCTTGCGCAGTTTGAGGTGCAGGGTTTGCGCATAGCAAAAATCACCGATGATCTCCTTGGCAAGGATGCCTCCTTTATTCAAAAACAACAGGCCACACTTGAAGCTATGCAAGCTGGTGCGGATGTTGTGTATCAAGCCGCATTAGAGCTATTGCCCTTTCGCGGCTTTGCAGATTTTTTAATCAAAGTACCTAATCAACAAGGCCAATCTAGCAGCTTGGGCGATTACCACTACGAAGTGTGGGATACCAAACTATCCCGCTCACTGAAACCTTCTTTTGTAATTCAGTTGTGTGTCTACGCAGAAATGCTAGAGCAACTTCAAGGCATTCGCCCAACACACATAGTGGTTGGTTTAGGTAATGGTGTGCAGGAGCGGTTAGTCACTAACGATTATTTCTATTACTACCGCGCCCTTAAACAACGTTTTTTGGATATGCATCAGCAGTGGGATTCGACCCAAATGCCAGACCCCGGCGCATCTACCAATTATGGCCGTTGGAGTAGTTATGCTGAGCAGTTGCTTACAGAGCGTGATCACCTGTCACGAATTGCTAACATAAGCTATTCGCAAATTAAAAAATTAAATGACGCAGGCATTTTTACGTGTGCGGAGTTGGTGAGCAGCACTGCCACGCGCATTCCCAATATGAATCCCAGCGTTTTTCAAAGCATAAAAGCGCAGGCGCGTATTCAACAACAAAGCGCAGGCCAAAT
This sequence comes from uncultured Cellvibrio sp., assembly GCA_963506825.1. Lineage (GTDB taxonomy): Bacteria > Pseudomonadota > Gammaproteobacteria > Pseudomonadales > Cellvibrionaceae > Cellvibrio. The sequence continues at coordinate 1,773 of CAUOQW010000290.1, read as the reverse complement.
GCCGCCCTTGTTTGAAATTTTAACGCCTGTAAATGCTGGCCTTGCATTGTTGCCTCCACATTCGCCACTCGATGTGTTTTTCGATATTGAAGGCTTCCCGCTTGCCGATGGCGGCTTGGAATATTTGTGGGGAAATACCTATTTTGATGAGCAGGGAAAACGACAATTTATCGATTTCTGGGCACATAACCCCGTGCAAGAAAAAGCAGCGTTTAAAAACTTTATTGAATGGGCTTATGCACGTTGGCAGCATGACCCGCAAATGCACATTTATCACTACGCCAATTATGAAATTGCCGCCTGCCGCAAACTTATGGGGCGTTATGGTGTGTGCGAATACGAAGTGGATCAGCTGCTACGCAACAATGTGTTTGTGGATTTATACAAAATTGTGAAAGCGGGAATTTTATTGGGTGAGCCACGTTACTCCATTAAAAACGTAGAGCATTTATATCGCGGCAAGCGCGAAACCGAAGTAGGTAATGGTGGCGATTCAGTCGTGGTTTACGAACAATGGCGCGAAGCTTTTGCAGAAGGTAAAGAAACGGATGACTGGCAAACCTGCAAAATCCTAAAAGATATTCGCGACTACAACATAGACGACTGCGACTCCACACAAGAATTAACTGACTGGCTGCGCAATCAGCAAGCGAAACACAACATCACTTATATAGGCATCAAAGAAGTTGATGAGCCAAAAATATCTGACGAGGTAACCGCACGTACCAACCTGCGCGATAAACTGTTAACCAAAAGCGAATCTCTGCAAGGTGATGATGCGCGCATCGCAGAAAACATGGCGTGGACGTTGGAATTCCATCGCCGCGAAACCAAACCTATGTGGTGGCGTTTATTCGACCGCATGGGCCTAAGCCATGTGGACTTAGAGGATGATCTGGATTGCGTTGCCAGTTGCGTGCGCACATCACGTGAACCCTTTAAAGAGTCGGATAAAGCTCGCAATTTTTGTTATGAATACCAATTCGATATCAATCAAGAGTACAAACCGCTCAGAAATGATAACGCCTATTTGCTTGGCCCTAATTTAGATAAAGTCGCCTTGGTGCATGACGAATGCGATTTTGATAAAGGCCTCGTGGTTGTTAAATGCAAAGAAGAGCCTGAACAGGTTATCTCCTTAATTCCCGATGAATTCGTTGCACCCGGTGCCATTCAAACGGCGATAGACGATGTTGTTGCGGATTTTGATGCAGGTAATTTACCCAATACCTCCATAGATGATTTTCTCTACCGGAAGACACCGCGTATAAAACATCATGCGGGTGGCGATATTGTTACCGCTACAGATTCCAATATTCGCTTACAACAAATTATCACCGCTGTAGTGAATTTGGATAACAGCTATTTAACCCTGCAAGGCCCACCGGGTGCTGGTAAAACTCACACCGGCAAACACATTATTGCAGAGCTTGTTAAACAAGGTAAAAAAATCGGCATTAGTAGTAACAGCCACAAAGCTATCAACAATTTATTGATTGGTGTTGCTGAATATTGCCGCGAACAAAATATTCCTGCGAAATGCTTTTGCACCAAAGACACGGGTGATGAAATTGCAGATAACAACATTCAGGTTCTAAAAAATGATCAAATCCAGAACCATTTGGTGGGTGGTTGCGTAATCGGCACTACCGCGTGGGGTTTTTGTCGCGAAGAACTAAAAGGCGAGTTTGATTATCTATTTATTGATGAGGCAGGACAGGTATCCGTCGCAAAATTAATTGGCATGAGTCGCGCCACCAGCAACATTGTTTT
>CAUOQW010000289.1:0-4240 GCA_963506825.1 uncultured Cellvibrio sp. | reverse complement strand
CGCTTCTCTAATCCGTCTTCATGCGTGACGATTAAAAGGATTCTGGAGCTAAGTTTCCCAATGTCATGCAGTAAACAAGCTGTAAATACGCCATACGTCCACAAATGCCTTTGGTCATTTATATCAGTAATGCTTCCCCCTAAGGGGAGCTGATAGCCACGCCGCTTTTTAAGGGCAAGAGTAATCATGTCGTGCGTATGTTTTAAAAGCCCGCCAGGGCCGGAGTGGTGATGAGATTCACTGGCAGGAGCAAGTTGAACCGCTTCTGCAAATCGATAGACCGGCTCAAGAAAAAGCGCGTCAAACACTTTATTGTCCAGGCCTGTGAGTGGTCGCCATTCATTTAGGGACTGATCAATGCCGCATTTCAGAAGCAGCTCTTTCGCTTGTAAAATTGGAAGCTGGCTCACGCTAAATGATCCCGCACCCAGCGCTTAATAATGTCTTCGGCGGGATAGGCGCTACTGCTTTGAGATACCTCAACGGAATCAGTAAATTCTGAATGTGAAGCTGTAAGTGGGTTTAAAAATTCTTTGCCGACTGGCGTGAGTTTGCTAAATCGAAATGTCCATGCATCGAATTTAGATATCCGTATCGCAAATACATGAACGAGAGGTAAATCATCATCTTTGAGCCTGGCTTCATGTAAAGCCCATAGCGTACTTATTAATTCATCACCAAACGATGTTTCATCCGCTGGAATCAATCGAAAGTTTTGTTCAATAGTAAGGAGTGCTGTCGCCCACTCCTTTTTACCCAATTGTTCGAGTGATGTATTTAAGTTGTTTTCAAAAGAATGTGTCATTCGTAAACCTTTTTGGTTGTTAAGTCTCTTTTACCCTTTAACCTTTTTGGCCTTTTCCCCTTTAAATTCTTTAACCCCTTCGCTGGTATTACCCCTTGGCTTTTTTGCGCACGCGCCTTCTCACGGTTTTTGGTGAGATGGCGCGTGCTTTTTTCGCTTGGATAAGCCCCTTGACCATTGTGGTTCGCTTTATAGCTTTTTTTGGTTTGAAGATTCATCAATCAAATTGCACATGGTGAGTTCAGTTTGTTGGATGACATGAATTTTTGGTGACCTATTATTCGCGCCATGAGCAGAAAACATCCCATAGAACAATTACTTCGAGCACCGTATGAACGGGCATCCGCAATCGCTAATTATTTAGCGTGTGCGCTGGTGCTTTTATCTCCTTCAATATTGATGGGAGCTTTGCACACACCTTCGCTGACGTATTCAATTGCTGCAGGATTCTTTTTGCGCGGATCAATACGTTTATGGGAAACACGGAAGTTATTGAAATACCAATACGGGATGCATGTGCTTCCAAAATATAAAATTGACAGCCGCAATATTCCGTTCAGCAGTGTTAATTTATTTTTAGGTCTGGGGTTTGAGTGGACAGCACGACATACACAACGCCGTATCGATTTTGATCGCCTCGAATTTGATGAACATAAGTATCGTCATCAAGGTCTCGGATATAAATTGGCTCGCGGATTTGAAAATCATGTAAAGCGGTTTGCATTTAGTGCTTGGTTAGCTTGGCCGACCTCACGGGAGAATTGGTTAAATCCATGGGCACCTATTCCCTATGTAGAAGGTGTTTCGGCAATACATGCTGTTGGATTGTGGGAAGGTGAAGAGCCAGTATTTGAAAGACAGGCCGAACGTGTGGCACATACGATTGTGCTCGGAACTACACGTGTGGGTAAAACCAGGTTAGCGGAAGTTCGAATTGCTCAAGACATCCATAATGATGATGTAGTCATTGTGTTTGATCCTAAGGGTGATGCAGACCTGTTGAAGCGGACTTATATAGAGGCCGTTAAAGCGGGACGAGCACATCAATTTTATTGTTTCCATTTGGGCTATCCCGAATTATCGGCGCGGTATAACCCCATAGGAACATTCGGGCGCATTACCGAGCCTGCTTCGCGTATTGCCAGTCAATTGCCAGGCGAAGGGAGTAGTGCTGCATTCAGAGAGTTTACTTGGCGCTACGTTAATGTAATGAGTAAAGCGCTAACGTCACTAGGGAAAACAATTACCTATGACAACCTGCTTCATTATGGCGCTGATATCGATCCATTACTTTACGAATATCTTCAATTTATTTTTGAGTTGCCTAGCAGTGAGATGCAGTTGCGTCGTGCAGGTATTCAGAATTGGAGAAAGGCTGTTGATGCCATAGTAGCCTCTGACCAAAAACAAGATAGAACTCAAGCATCGCGTGATAGAAAAGCTTGGGCAGCCGCACAGGTATTCAAAGATGCAGGTTTGGCTGATCCGGTTGCGCAGGCATTAGTTAAAACCTTCGAATATGAAAAATCATTTTACGACAAGTTAGTGGCTTCTTTATTTCCGTTGTTGGAGAAGCTTACTTCTGGACCCGCCTCAGAACTACTTTCACCAGACTACACGGATCTTGATGATCCGCGCCCAATATTTGATTGGGACGAAATAATCCGCACAGGCGGGATTGTCTATGTAGGTTTGGACGCTCTATCGGACGCGGAAGTTGCACAAGCTGTTGGAAATTCCATGTTCAGCGATCTAACCAGTCGGGCTGGCGCTATTTATAAGTTCGGAACTACCCAAGGGTTGTCGCCAGAACTAGCTGGCCTTGCCAAAAAAAGGAAAATTTGTTTACACGCCGATGAATTTAATGAGTTGGTCGGAAAGGAATTTATACCGATGGCAAACAAAGCCGGTGGTGCTGGATTTCAGTTAACAGTTTATACGCAAACACTCTCAGATATTGAGGCACGCTTTGGTGATAAGGCTAAAGCAGGTCAAGTAATCGGCAACCTTGGCAACCTCATTATGTTGCGGGTAAAAGAACCTGCTACTGCAGAGTTACTAACAGGTCTATTGCCGGAAGTTGAAGTAAATCAGCTCACTTTAGTTAGTGGTGTAGTTGATGACACGAATCCTGAATCGTTAAACGATTTCGTTTCAAATACTCAGCAACGTATTACCTCTCAACGAGTGCCATTAGTGCCTGTTGGGGATATGACACGGTTGCCCAAGGGCCATGCATATGCAGTGCTTGGTGGAAAGCTGTACAAGCTTCGTTTGCCACTATTCACAGAGACGGGCGAGCTACCTAAAAACCTAGATTTCTTATGCAAGCAAATGAAATCCAAATATGAAGCCAATGGCGGCTCCAATGAAGATTGGTTCAAATTACCAACGATTGCGGTGGCGTGATGGCAGAGCAAAGTGTTCGCAAAAAGCCACGAAAAAAAGACCATTGGGATTGGTTCTTTGGCATTACGTTTGGAACCGTTTTTAGATTTATCTTCTGGTCTTTTACAACCATTGTTGTTGCGTGGATTATTGAAGTGGTTGGAATGCTGTATTTCTGGGGGCCGGATCACTCGCGCCAAGTACTGCAAACTGAAATCACTTATCTGGGCAGCTTTAATCGGAATCTACTCACCGGCATTTATCCAGGGGATATAGCGTCAAATTTTGTTGTACTCATAGATAAAGGCATTTCATTTCTACATTTGCGCGAAATTTCAAATGCGTTTGCAAGTGGCGCTCACCAATCATTGGGTATCTATTTCAGTCACGGTATTGAAATTTTGATAGATACCTTGTTCATTTTTGCAGTCCGCTTATCGGTATGTATTAGTGCAGCAACAGGCTTTGCATTGGTATGTCTTGTTGCGTTTATTGATGGTTTGGTTGAGCGTGATATACGACGTGCTTGCGGCGGCATTGAATCGGCAATGATTTATCACCGCTCAAAACGATTAATTATTCCTTCAATGATGCTGTCATTTGGCTTTTATATGACATCACCGATCTCAATTCATCCAACGATTGTTTTTTTACCAATCATGGCTTTGGTGGGTTTCACTATTTATTCAACCGCAAAAAGTTTCAAAAAATACTTATAGATTGAGGATGTTATGCAGCAATTACCCGAGGAGTTCAATAATGCATCAAACGGTAGTGATCGTGATGAATTCGAAAGTGACACCATTTATGAACCTATTAATGTAGGTGAAAGAGAACACTCTTCACGTTACTCGCCTAAAGGTAGTTTACAAACGCCCTTACTTGTTGGTGTAGGTGTATTTATCTCAATTTTATTAAACGTATTACTTATTTTTGCTTCAACAGAAAGACCGTTTTCACATTTGGCAGCATCATTTGGCATTAAGAATGAACGGCCTGAATTAGACACTATACAACAAACAGCCATATACCAACTGGGTGAGATTG
>CAUOQW010000288.1:0-4249 GCA_963506825.1 uncultured Cellvibrio sp. | reverse complement strand
ACCACCTCGGCTTACTTGCAAGGCAACTTCAAAAATGAAGACGGCATTTTCGGCATTCCCTATGACGGTAACCTCGGCGTTCACTTGAGCAAAACCGAGCGCCACGTTGTGCGCCACAAGATTCCTGTGGATGCAACCCAAGATCAATACTACGGCAACCAGTCGTATAGCCGCGTGTACAAATCCTTGGGCGATGATGTAACTGACCATTCTTACAACGATGTGTTGCCATCGGCCAACATCAACTTCCATCCCAAAGAAGATGTGATAGTTCGTTTCGGCTTCTCGCAAACCGTATCACGCAATGACTTACGCAATTTGGGCGAGAGTTTGACGCGCTGGAACACCGACTACACCCGTTACGATGCCGCCGGTAAACCCGTGTGCGCAACCGATGGCGATGGCAATGTGATCGACATTAACAGCGATGGCGTGTGCGATAGATTCGCAGTTGACCGCGGTGTGGGTGGCGGTAGCGAAGGCGGCAATCCCAAGCTGAAAGATTGGCATGCCAACAACTACAACGTCTCTACCGAGTGGTATTTTGCGAAGGGCGGTATTTTGGGCGCGAGTATTTTCTTAATCGACGTTCCGGTATCCACCGTGAGCTTGCAAGAAATGCGTTTGTATCCCGATGAAGACGGCGTAACCCGTAAAGGTCACGAATCTAACTTCTGGGTAACACGCAACGCTGAAGCTTCGGATTTGAAAGGTTTGGAAATTGGCTACAAACAAGCCTTTGATTTCTTGCCCGGCGTATTCAGCCATTAAGGTGCGGAAGTAAACTACACCTACTCAGACAGTAAATCTGGCAAACAAGATCTGGAGGGCAATAGCTTCCCGCTCGAGTCAAACTCCAAGCATCAATACAATGCGGTTTTATGGTATCAAGATGAGAAGTTAAGCTCTCGCTTGGCCTATAACTGGCGCAGCGCGCAATACCAAAGCCAAGTGGGTTTAAACACTAACGAAGCCGCGCTGAACTTGGGCAACTGGGTAGAAGCCAGCGGTTATTTAGACGCATCGATTAACTACGATATCGTTGAAAATCTCACCGTGTATTTGCAAGGCACCAACATTTTGGAAACCAACAAAAGAAGTTACGCTCAATTTGAAGGCGCATTCAGTAGCCTTTATGTGCAAGAACGTCGTGTAGCCGTAGGTCTACGTGTTCGTTTGTAATCTCTATCGTTTGTAAGTTTTAGCGCAAAATAAAAAGGCTCTCAAGAAAAAGCTTGAGAGCCTTTTTTATAAGCGATGCGCTAGCGCATTATTTAAACTGGCAGATTTACAGTAACTGATTTAATTCGAAGACAACAATTTCATCGATTCTAATACTTGGCGATGATCATCAAAATTTAATCGGCAGCGCGCTAAAAAATCATCCATGTTTTGCATAATAATCGCGGATGCCTTCAAAATATTCACTGATGCGTTGATTAAATGCCGCGCAGTGTTGGTTAGAAAAATTACCTTTCTCATAGCCCTCCACAAATATTTCTGCGGTCTGCTGTACCAAATACAACGCAGTTGCCTCTAAGGGTTCAATAAAACCTTGCGACAAACCCACCGCCAAACAATTTTTATTCCAATGCTGTTCAACCTGCCCAACAATCATTTTTAAATACGCACGGGTACATCGGCCTCTAACAAACCGAGATGCTCGCGCAACTCATGCTCTGCCTCTTGTGCCGAACAAAATTGCGAACTGTAAACATAACCGTTGCCAAAACGATTGGTCAGCGGAATTTTCCATGCCCAACCATTTTTTAACGCGGTGGATAAAGTATAAGAGGGAATAGTCGCTCCAATTTCACTTGGCAAAGCCACGGCGGCATCGTTAAACAAATTATTAGCAAAAGATTTAAAGGTTGTCTGCAAGGTTTTTTGTAACAATAAACTGGTGAAGCCGGTGCAATCCACAAAAAAATCGCCCGCAATAAGTTCACCGTCTTTAGTGACCAAAGCCGCTATTTCGCCCTGCGCATTTAATTGCACATCTTGCACATGGCTCACATGGTGTTGCACGCCGCGCTCAATGGTTTTTTTGCGCAGAAATACACCTAGTAAAACGCATCAAAATGATAGCCATAAAAAACACCAAAAGGAAAATGGTGATGCGGCTTGGGCGCCAAATTATGTGCCGCTAATTGCGCTGTTAAAAAGAACTTATCGGGGTGGGTTTCCAACTTTAATCCGCGCAAACGCCCCTGCACATTACGCATAAAACCGGGCAGGGTGTGTTTATCAATAAATGACGAGAAGGGGTGAAAGTAACTTTCAAATCCGGGCTTGGTAGACCAGCCATCAAATGCTATGTCGCATTTATAAGTGGCGTTGCACTCCGGCATCCATTCAGCTTCGGCAATATCCATATTGTCAAAAAAATGTTTTTAGCGTAGGCGTATAACCTTCGCCCACACCGATGATGCCCACGTCGGGCGATTCCAATACTTGAATGATAAAACCTTTACTGATCCACGCCTTCGCCATAATCATGGCCGACATCCAACCGGCGGTGCCACCACCGACAATAACAATTTTTTCATATTCAATAGGTACTCATTGCTTATAGTTATTGAGCTGATAAAAAATTAATGCTGCGTATTTTGTTATTTTTTTCGTTATACAAACACAAAACTTTAGAGGCTTGTACTAAGTACTTACTATACCAAGCCGCAATCATATCAAGTCATAAGAAAGAAATGTAAAAGACGTACCCATCAAAGGTGGCCCAGTGTTAAAAAGACTTAGGTTTAAAAAGTCTGTGTTAAATCGAAACAACTTACGCACCAGATTGTGTCTAATTAATTCTCACGCAAAGGGTCTAAGCTTATGAAACTCACTCAATATTTTTTAAAAACGGCTGCCATTGTTAGCCTTGCATGCCTGCCCTTCGCACACAGCCAAGCGGCCACGGCCGTAGCCACCCACGGCGCTCTCTCGGTAAAAGGCAATCAAATTATTGGCACACATGGCAAGCCGGTATCTTTCGCGGGGCCAAGTTTATTTTGGAGCAATACCGGCTGGGGTGCAGACCGCTATACAATGCCGATGTGGTGGCCTATATTCAAAAAGACTGGAACGCGACAATAGTGCGCGCTGCCATTGGCACCGATAAAAACGGCGGCTATGCAGCAGACCCAGAAGGCAACTTCGCTAAAGCGGAGCGCGTAATTGATGCTGCGATTGCGCAGGGAATTTATGTAATAGTGGATTGGCACTCACACGATGCAGAAAAAAATCCTGACCTCGCGATTAGCTTCTTCGAAAAAATCGCCGCTAAGTATGGAACAACCCCTAACGTTATTTATGAAATTTATAACGAGCCGCTGCAAAAAACCGATTGGGCAACACAAGTTAAACCTTACTCAGAAAAGCTGATTGCAAAAATTCGCGCTATAGATCCCGACAACTTAATTATTGTTGGCACCCAAACTTGGTCGCAAGATGTCGATAAAGCCGCGGCAGATCCTATTAAGGATTTTAGCAATATTGCTTACACACTGCACTTTTATGCTGGCTCACATAAACAAGATCTACGTAGCAAAGCACAAATCGCGCTAGATAAAGGCCTAGCTTTAATGATTACCGAGTGGGGCACAGTTAATGCAAATGGCGATGGCGGCGTGGATAAAAAAGAAACCGAATTATGGTTAGAGTTTGCGCGCAAGAATAATTTATCTATGTGTAACTGGGCACTAAATGATAAGAAAGAAGGTGCATCGCAATTAAAACCTGGAACAAAACCAGATGCCAAATGGACAGATGCAGATTTGACCGAAAATGGTCTTTACGTGAAAGAGATTGTTCGCAATTGGGACAAGGTTAAATATACGGGCGCAGAAAAATCGGCTAAATAATTTACAACAACCCCGCTCACACTGAGCAAGGAGCGAAGCGACTGAAGTCGAAGTGTTTACAACAAGACCCTTCGACTGCTTCGCGCTCAGGATGAGCGGAGATATTCGCTCCTAAGCTAGAGCTTGGAAGCGAGAAAATAAAATTAATTAACCCACACTCAACTGCTCACGCACTTTTTCAATCAGCTTTTTAGTCGCACGAATTCCTGCATCTTCGCTCATCTTCTCACCTTCGTATTCAATACCCACATAACCGCGATATGTTGAGGCGCGCATTAATTTAAACATCGCCAGAAAATTGATTCCTGATTCATTACCTTGTTCATCAAAATTAAACGCCTTAGCACTAAAGGCACCTGCATAGGGCATTAACTCTGCCACACCTT
>CAUOQW010000287.1:0-4257 GCA_963506825.1 uncultured Cellvibrio sp. | reverse complement strand
TATTCAGTGGTCCCATGCCTAACAAGCGACTGTGGTAAAAAATCAATACCTGCAACGCAAATTTAATTAGCTTGCCACTCGCAATTATCGCGAACCATCGCATTTAATATCGTCATCATTTTTCGCATACACGCAGTAAGTGCCACTTTTTTGTGCTTACCTTGTGCGACAAGTTTTTGATAAAAATTCTTGATGATAGGATTACATTGAATTGCACTTAACATTGCCATATAAAGCACTGTACGTATTGGCGCGCGCCCACCCTGAATTCTTCGTCTGCCTTTCATTGCACCGCTGTCACGATTGAATGGTGCTAGACCACAGAGTGCTGCAATTTTTCGTGCAGAGAGATTTCCAAGTTCTGGCAACTCGCCTAACAACGTAAACGCAACACCGTCACCGATGCCAGGCGCAGAGCTGACTATTTCGTAAGTGCGCTGCCATTCGGTCACCTCGCTGACAGCTTTGGCCAACAATTTATTCACCCACTCGATTTCTTTGTCGAGCATTTTAATCATTCGCTTGTGTGTTGCTGCCAATACGGCAGGTGCTTTATGTTGGCGGTTAAGTTCTTGTGTTCTCATCTCATTGAGTTGACGCTTGCGGCTTAATAAATCCCTGATATAGCGGACTTTTTTATTATTGAGCGGTTTTGGTTCCGGTTTTATCACGGCGCCAAACTGTGCAATTAAGCGCGAGTCCAGCTTATCCGTTTTAGCAATGATGCCTTGTGCTTTGGCAAACTGACGCACTTGCATCGGCTGCACGATAATGAGTGGCAATTCCTTCTCGGCACAGCCTTCTACCAAGCCACGCTCGTAGCCACCGGTTGCTTCAACCAGAATACGTGTCAGGTTGTAGCGCGATAATTTTTTTAATAACTCACGAATACCTTCTGGCGTATTGGAGTATTGTGCATAGAATTCAACTTCATAAATGCACATGTCCAACGTACTTTTACCAATATCAATTCCTACGTTTCTTTCACTGCGATTAATGTGTGCGGCGGTAGTTGTATTCATAACTCACCCTTGCTACATTCGGGCTCGGAGCCCCTACGACTGTTCGAGTTAAAAGTAGAATCAACAAAGTGCCCTCGCTTGTTAGCGGGATAACTCGTGTGTCCCGATCGCTCATCGGGCTACTTTGCTGAATACCTGTTGCTGCAGGTATGGGCTCCACCTTATCGCTTTATGAACGCAGTGAAAACTGTGGAATCAATCATACAAATCGCTCAAGCACCAGTTGCTACGCTCCTTGGACAGTTTTTAAGTCGCAGTTTTGTGGTCGCAGCATCAAGTAATATCATTTATAAATCAGGGGTGAGAATGGAGAATGAAATATTGGTTGGCGCTGCTTCAATGCTAGGAGCTGCCTTTGGAGCCTTTCTCTCACATTACATGAAAAAGAAAGGTGAACATTTAGCCACAAAAGAAGATTTTGAAGAGCTGCTTAGCCAAATCAAAAAAACAACCCACGAAACAGAATCAATTAAGGTTGAGTTATCTCGGGGCAGTTGGGTAAATCAACAGCAATGGATTTTGCGCGAACGTTATTATGTTGGTTTGCTTGAGAATCTTTATGCTTTAAAAAACTCAATTGAATCCCTCAAAGACTGGTATTTACAGCCAGGCTCCGAATATCTTGACGCTGAGTTTGAAAAAAGGGACGGTTTTCAAAATTTACTTAGTAATACACACAAAGCTTTTAACGCAATTAAAGAGCTACATGGCCCTGCAGAAATAGTAATATCTACCAGCGCAACACAAGCACTTACAAAATTCTACTCCGAATATTGGTCTGCTTCAGAGTTCAGTATGTGCCACTCAGAATGGTTAGGTAAAGCACATGAGTGCGTGCAAGAGGCGCACAATGTTGTACTGCAAGAAGCCAAGCTGCAACTTGTTCCAAATCTCACATAACAAAGCAATCAAACGGATGGTTTTTAAGTTGCACGCACCTTGGCAACCACAAACATCATCCCTAGGAGGGAAATATGCTTGAAATAGAAAAAGCTTTTAATGAATTCATGTACACCCTTCAAAAGGAAGCGGGTAATAACAAAGACATTTTAGAGCTTGAGGATTACCAAGCATTCTTCAGTAACGCAACAACACTCAAGGCTGCATTCAACAATACTTATGACCCCTTCATAAACGGGGTCTTCATAGAGTACAAAGACAAGCTGCTAAGACTTAACGGTTTGCAAAATTTTCAAACTTCTCTGCGTCTTTTCGAATCTTATCACGATCTAGCGAAGCAATGATTTCTCTAAATCTGGGGTCAGAACGATAGTTATCTAATACTTCTAATAAAATAAGTATTAGTTCTGTTGGTTCTAATAGCTCCCAACCTTTTGTGTGGTACATAGGACAGACGTTTCTGGGGTTACTCATTTCAGGTATTAGCAATGGAACTAATGTCCAAAAGGGTCTACTCATTACATTAATGCGAGGAATAGAGTTGAGCTCCGAATTTGAAGTGACAGGGCTGTTTTATGAAGCCGGCGGCTATAAGTTGAGAAAGTACCTCGATATTCAGCGAGCGAGTACATTGAAAGTAACTCCTGATCTTATGGTTGTAATGATGAATCCTGGGTCTTCCTATCCTTTAGATGGCATTGAAAATAATTCATTACCATCCAAGGCAGAGCCCGACACAACACAAAAGCAAATAATGAAAGTTATGAATGGTGCGTCATTTGATTTCGCTAGAATTTTAAATTTGTCTGATATTCGCACTTCAAACTCAATAGAACTTTATAAGTTCGTAAAATCTGATCATTCAAAATTAGTAGATCACTCAATTTTTTCTGCTAGTCGCATTGTAGATCTGAATAATCTATTTGTTAAAAATGTCCCCGTAATCTTTGGCTGGGGGGTTAACTCAGCTTTAATTCCTTTGGCAAAAATGGCTATGGAGTCCTTATGTATTCAAGATCCGCGTGGAATCCTAAAAGCTAAAACCAAATATTCTTACTATCATCCGCTACCAAAAATATACGAAGAGCGGCTTGAGTGGGTTGAAGAGGTAATAGGTCAATTTATGTAACAAATCGCTGAAGCACCGCGCCTGCGGCGCTGGACAGTTTTTAAGTCGCAGTTTTATGGTTTTGCTGCGCAAAAGTACTCCACAAAACCTCAACTTAAAAACTGCCGCTTAGCTCGGCGTTAGGCAATACATGAGACTGGCAAAATGAAGCAAGAAAATAGATTGGTTGCAGAACTTTATAGATACCTTGCGCCATTTATAGATACTAAAAAAGACATATATATTTGCTTAGACGGTCAAGCCGCTGAAACAGGTGTATCAAATGGAACCCTCATTGATTCAGTTCTTCCTGATATGTTTTTTCATTTTGTGGGTCAAACGCATCCAACGCTTATGGAAGCCAAAATAATTGAAGAATCTGGTAACGCTCTTCTTATGCAGAGCCAACTTTCTTCTTGGCGCTCTACGGGCACGGGAAAATACAAACCAAAGTATTGGTTCGCTTCAAATAGATCATTTACTGAATTCTACTTATGGACACATGAAGAGTTTCTTCCAATTCTAAATAACTCAAAAGCATTGGGTAAAACTCTCACGCTTAAATCGCCAGTGTCAAAACTAAAATTCACAAACATTATTGAGCTAGCAATTTATATAATTAAAAATGCCTAACAAGCGACTGTGGAAATTCGGTATAGATTTCAACTACCTCGCTAAAAGTTTGAAGATCCGCTTTTGGCCGATGTGTTCCTTGTATTTTAATAAGCCTGCACTAAAAATGTATAGAGTAATTTCCCGATGGAAAAAGATCCTCAAGAAGAGTATGAGAAATTTAGCGGTCTTTGGATGCAAATAAGCTGCAATCCAGATGGAATGGACAACCCTGTTGAAAATTATGGGGTCATTCCCACCGTGAAGTTTACAAACAACCAATTTGTCGTGACCAGCGCCACCGGGGAAATTGTTATCGAAGGTCTGTTCTCAGTAAATCCATATGCCGCCCCCAAAGAAATTGATTGGACTGATACCTTCGGAGAAGATGCAGGGAAAACATTTCCGGCCATCTATGAAATTGGCGAGGATAGATTGGTATTCTGCGCAGCCAATGAAGGAATGAAAAGACCAAGAGGATTTGAGTCAAAAATTGGTCATACTTTGCGGTTTTTTTAAACGCAGCCATGAAAAGGTTTCACCGGGTCGCCGCCTCCGCCTGACCGGCAACGATACGGGAACATGCACTTTCGGAATTTGCCCATGAATCCATCG
>CAUOQW010000286.1:0-4259 GCA_963506825.1 uncultured Cellvibrio sp. | reverse complement strand
GACTTTGCCAACCATGGAGTCGGCATTGAAATGGTATTCATAGTTGCCGTTAGCTAAAGGGCTTAAGCGACTGGTGGCTGTAACATTAAAACCATAAAGTTTGGCGCTGTAGCTGGTTTCAAAGCTGGACGGTGCTGGTACTGCTTGGGCAACCAAGGTGAAGCTTATGCTCAGTAATGCTACCAACCAACCATATGTACGCATTTTAATAACCCTTTAGGTTTCATCAGCTTCGATTTGGAAGCCAGATATAGGTAAAGGTTCACCTTTTAACACACTTTTACCCCCAATCATGCGAAGTTCGCCTTCAGCGAACCATTTTACGGCAAGGGGATAGATCACATGTTCTTGGCGCTGCACCCGTTTGGCGAGTGAGCTGGCATCGTCGCCCGCTAATACAGGAACTGATGCCTGCACAATCGCAGGGCCGCCATCCAACTCTGCCGTAACAAAATGTACGGTTACGCCATGGCGTTGTTCGCCCGCATCAATTGCACGTTGGTGGGTATGCAAGCCTTGAAACTTAGGCAGTAGAGACGGGTGAATGTTGAGCATTCTACCGAGATAGTGCTGGGTAAATTCCGATGTGAGGATACGCATAAAACCAGCGAGTACCACCAAATCCGGTTGATAGCTGTCGATTTTTGCCATAAGCGCATGGTCAAAACTTTCGCGGTCGGCGAAGGTTTTGTGGTCGAGTACTTCGGCGGGAATATTGGCTTTAGCTGCGCGTTCTAGACCCATAACCTCGGGGCGATTACTGATAACCGCCACTAGGTCGATGGGTAAGCTGCTATCGACGACACCGTCGATTAATGCTTGCAGATTGCTGCCGCTACCTGAGATAAGCACAACAACACGCGTTTTTTTCGCTTCAGACATGCGCCTTACAGACCTTGCAAGTCAACTTGGGCTTCATCGCCCACAGTTTTAGCGATATGGCCAACCACAAATGCGGTTTCGCCAGACGCTTTCAAAATCGCCAAGGCGTTATCTTTTTCGCTCGCCGGAACCACAATTACCATGCCCACGCCGCAGTTAAAGGTGCGGTACATTTCGCGGATATTGACGTTGCCTCCGCGTTGCAAGAATTGGAATACGGGTGGGAAAGTCCAGCTCTTGGTGTCGATCACTGCTTTGCAGTCATCCGGCAATACGCGCGGGATATTCTCGGTCAAGCCGCCGCCAGTGATATGCGCCATAGCGTTCACTTGGCTTTCTTTGATGAGCTTAAGTACAGATTTAACGTAAATGCGGGTTGGCTCCATTAGCGCATCACCTAATGGGCGGCCACCACAATCTTGGGTTAAATCAGCTTTGGTAACGTCGATAATTTTGCGGATCAAGGAGTAGCCATTGGAGTGTGGGCCGCTTGAGGTCAATGCGATAAGCGCATCGCCAGCTTGTACTTTGCTGCCGTCGATAATTTCAGACTTCTCCACTACACCAGTGCAGAAGCCAGCCAAATCGTAGTCTTCGCCTTCGTACATGCCGGGCATTTCAGCGGTTTCGCCACCTACCAAAGCACAGCCTGCCAACTGACAGCCATCGCCAATACCAGAAACCACCGCTGCAGCAACGTCTACATTCAGCTTGCCGGTAGCGTAGTAATCGAGGAAGAACAAAGGCTCAGCGCCAGTTACCACCAAGTCGTTTACACACATAGCAACCAAATCGATACCGATGGTGTCGTGCTTATTGAGGTTCATCGCCAAGCGCAATTTGGTGCCTACGCCATCGGTGCCAGACACCAATACCGGTTGACGGTAGCCAGCAGGAATCTCTACCAAAGATGCAAAACCGCCTAATCCACCCATCACTTCTGGGCGCTTGGTGCGCTTGGCAACGCTTTTAATACGCTCAACCAGCGCATCGCCAGCTTCGATATCCACGCCAGCGTCTTTGTAGCTAAGGGATTGGTTGGGGTTCAGGTTGTCGCTCATAGGTAAATTCTCTGGCTGATGCAGTCGGAGTGAGCCCCCCGTACATGATAAATAGGGGGGTGTCGAAAAAAGGCCGCCATTCTAACAGCTTGTGCGGTCTTTTGCTGCTGGCGCAGGTGGGATATTCGCGTTTGGATTGCCCTAATTGGCGCAGAGGAATATGGTAGTAGATGTTAGCTGGCCTGAACTCACCATCACCGCCACTACATTGAGGAACACACTATGGAAACCTCCCTACACTCTGCTGCCAATCTGTTTGCCCAGTTGGGCTTGCCTTCTGCGGATGCTGATATTCAAGCCTTTATCGACTCCCATCGCCCATTAGACCCGCAGCTTGCGCTCAGCGAAGCCTCGTTTTGGACGGCATCGCAAGCTAAGTTTCTGCGCGATCAAATTGCCAATGATGCCGATTGGGCAGCGGTGGTTGATAATCTGGACGCAAGTCTCCGGCAGTAAATAGACGCTAGTCTGCGACTATTGGCCTGTTAAGCGTTTGGGCTCTAATAAGCGCTCCAGTTCAGCGCGGGCTAGCTGCGTTTCCTCTTCCGCGACATCGATAATCGCGCGGCCTTCTTTGTAGGCTTTTTTCGCAATGGCAGCGGCCTGTTCGTAACCAATCAATGAATTTAATGCAGTGACTAAAATCGGGTTGCGTGCGAGTGCTTTATCGATAGAGGCTTGATTCACGCTAAAACTGGCGATGGCGTTATCCGCTAATTGATTGCAGGCGTTGCTCAGTAGCTCGATGGATTGCAATAGGTTGTAAGCAATGAGCGGCAGCATTACGTTCAATTGAAAATTTCCCGATTGCCCTGCAATGCTAATACTTGCATCGTTACCCATTATTTGCGCGCACACCATGCACACAGCTTCAGGAATAACCGGGTTCACTTTGCCCGGCATTATCGATGAACCGGGTTGCAACGTTGGCAAACTAATTTCTGCAATACCAGCGAGTGGGCCGGAGTTCATCCAACGTAAATCATTGGCGATTTTCATTAAGCTCACCGCTAAGGTTTTTAGCTGGCCAGACACCGCCACCGCCGTATCCTGCGCGCTCATAAGCGCAAAAAAATTATCGCTCGGTATAAAAGGTAAGCCGGTATTTTCGCTTAAGTGTTGCGCAAATTTCTCTGCAAAATTCTCGTGTGCATTTACACCGGTACCCACCGCGGTACCACCTTGCGCGAGTTGCAATAATTGCAGCAGTGCAGTTTGTAAACGCACATAATTACTTTCAATTTGGCACGCCCAACCGCTAATTTCTTGGCCGAAGGTGAGTGGCATTGCATCCATTAAATGCGTGCGACCGGTTTTAACTACATCTTCTAATTGCGCTGCTTTGCCGAGCATAGTTGTGTGTAAATTTTCCAGCGCGGGAATAAGTTGCTGTTCAAAGGCGAGCGCTGCGCTAATGTGAATCGCACTCGGAATTGTATCGTTACTGCTCTGGCTCATATTCACATGATCGTTGGCGTGAATTGCTTGCCCTGCAAATTCACTTGCCAGATGCGCAATTACTTCGTTCACATTCATATTGGTGCTGGTGCCAGAACCAGTTTGAAATACATCCACCGGAAACTGCTCAGCGTGCTCGCCTGCAATTATTGTTTCGCTTGCACGAATAATCGCGGCGGCGATGTTTGCATCCAACAAACCTAATTCCAAATTTGTTTGCGCTGCCGCCTTTTTAATGTGTGCAACGGCGTGAATAAAACGCGCGGGCAAACGCAAAGTGCTAATCGCAAAATTATCAATCGCCCGTTGGGTTTGCGCGCCATAAAGTGCGGACGCGGGCACTTGTACCTCGCCCATAGTGTCGTGCTCGGTGCGGAATGTGGTCATGGTGTACCTCGGTACGCTGGGGGTTCTATGGGTATAGATTAATCCAAAATTCCAGCGAGTGGTTGTTTTCTGTAAAGTCGGGTAGGCTTCGGAGTTTGGTGATGTTGTTGGTGCGACGTAGGTTGGTGGTGAGGAACGAACCCCAACATGACCATGGTGCGGCGAAAACCATAAAATGATTTGTGCGATGCCAGCCTGACTTTAAAAGTAGCCGTCTTATTTGAACATGGAGTTAAGGAATGAAGAGTATAAAGTTTTTGTCATTAATTATTCTTTTGCTTTCGGGGGAACATGCTTTCGGGAAAGACTAAGAGGTATGGATGTATGGGTGGAGGCCTGCTTCTACTCAGGAGCGTTATGAGGATTATATGAATCGGCTATACGTAACAAAACCTTACCAACAAGTGGACTATGAAAGAGATGTTTTAGATTTATATACCGAGCTTCAGAGTTATGAGAAGTTAAGTTTTT
>CAUOQW010000285.1:0-4277 GCA_963506825.1 uncultured Cellvibrio sp. | reverse complement strand
TGGACTGTTCGTCATTCCTGCTTTAGTTGCATATGCTGACAATGTCGAGTTCTGAGTCAATGTAATTGCACTTGAATACAATACATACCCGGCTCCATTTAACGAGTAATAAATGGTGGATCCGACGGTATTTGGGCTCAGGGTGACGCTACCTGATCCACTGAAACTCGTTCCGCTTGGAGGATTAAAACTCGGTGGCAGGACAACTGCCATAGCTGATGAGGAGGATGAACTGCTGGAAGATAAACTACTACTTGAAGACGAGCTCGCACTGGAAGCAACGCTACTTGCGGATGCTACGGTTAATTGAGTTCTATTACCCGCTGCATCATAACCGTAGACACGATTACCATTTTTGGTATCTTCAACTGTAACTAGTCGTCCCAGTGCGTCATATTTGTAGATTGTTGTTGTTTGCGCATAAAGATAAGGTTGTGACAAACAACCTAATATCATCATTGCCCATAAAAAAAATTTCACTGTTGCTCGTGCAGAAAGTATCATCATACAGTCCCTTTAATTATAAAAATTTCTCTTAAGTTTTTTATTACTAGAACCCGAACAACTCAGGCTAATCAGCAAACACGAATTCCGCAAAAAATTCCGAAACCCTTTCAAAGATTGCGGGCAGCATATAGATCTATTTAAATAAGCGCGCCAAATTCACAGATAAAATTTTAAATTTGAGAACTGCATCTCATTATATTCTTTTATTTTACTACAGCTAAACAGATGGGATTCAACAGACAACTCCGCTAAATACAATAAAACTTATAGTTACATGCATGGGATAACCACATTAAAAATTAAGTAAGGCTTCAACCTTTGCATTAGACGCGACCTTAACCTTTTTCATCACAGCTCCACCCGTTTTTACTGCTTTACCATTTTCATTTATATCCCAAATGATAAATCCAATAACGTAGTATTCACCGAAGCTAATATTATTAAAGGTGAATTCGTTGTTTGCGTTGCATTTGGTTTTTATCACCATATCGTGATACCCCTTTGCATCTGGCGTAAATTTTGGGATCTTATCCTCTATAAGGATTTGGCCATGATCGTTATTACCGTAGATTTTAAAAATGCGTTCATTGGAGTATTTAGCAACAGGCAACAACTCCACACCAAAACCAGCGCAACCTTTAGTTTCATTGTTTTTTAATTTTATAAACGCTTTTCCGTGTATAGATGAGTTGCCTACAGTTTTAACCCACTTTACCTCTTCAAGATTGAATACGTTTTCAAGCTGAATGGGTTCTTGTGAGAATGCGAATGGGCTTAGCAGCAGAAAAGTGAACAACAGGAGATAGAGTAATTTTTTCTTCATGTTGAAGTTCCTTTATTAGAGAGAATTTGGGTTAAGCGTAAAATTAATTAAGCGGTGTTTAATCTAGTTTAGTTTTTAATTTTACTCCTATTATAAAAAACAGACATAGAGAAATGCCGGGCAAGCCCGGCATTAATTGATGATCCGAAAATGAATCTTATTGGGCTCTTATTGGACTAGGAAACGAACATTATCGAAGGAAACATCCATCGCATCTGAAGGTTCAACAACAAAAATGTTGGTAATCGACGCCGCATTAGCTTTACCCCCACAACATGGATTTGAATTACCTCTGGCAATCAAGTCTGCAATACCAATGCTGTATTCTGTCCAAACTCCGTCTGCACCCACCGGAACTTCTACATCACTGACGTTGGGCCAACCGCTATCCAACTTAACATAGAGTTTAGAACCTGCAGCTTTGGAATTTACTTTCACATCGAACACAAGTTTACCGGTTGATGGCCAAGTACTGATATTTGCGGGTCCTGCAGTTACGTTGAAGAATACGTTTCCAGTAGCACCTGTTTTGACAACATTGAAGACTTTGCCACGACCCGCTTCAGCAACCTCTGACGATGTTATTTTCCCATCAGGGTTGTAGCTCTGAACTTGCAGGCCTGTAGTAAGAATATCGTCATACATCATAAATGATGGCGGTGCAGCGAAGGCTGGTACTTCCAAGCGTACATTATCAAAAGACACGTTCATGGCACCGGTGGGTTCTATAACGAATAAATTGCTAATCGCTGAAAGATTAGCGATGCCACCACAACATGGATTTGAATTACCTTTGGCAATCAAGTCAGCCACTTTTATACGGTATTCACCCCATACACCATCTGCAGGCAAGGTCACTTCAACATCGCTCACATTTGGCCAGCCGCTATCCATTTTGACGAGCAATTTGGAGCCGGCAGCTTTGCTGTTTACTTTGAGATTAAATACCAACTCACCATTCGCAGACCACTTGCTCAAATTCGCTGGGCCAGCGCTAACATTAAAAAATACGTTACCGTTTGCGCCGGTTTTAGCAACATTGAACACGTTGCCGCGACCTGCTTCAGCTAGTGTTGAAGATGTAATAGCGTTGTCTGGATTGTAGCTTTGGACTTGCAAGCCCGTGGCCCCAGCATCTTCAAAAATCTTAAACAATGGTGGCTTGGCAAATTCATCAACTACTTCCGCTTTTTTACCTGCAATATGAATATTATCGAAAGATACGTTCATGGCTAATGATGGATCTACTACAAAAATATTGGTAATCGCAGCAAGGCTCGCTTTTCCGCTCGCCAAAGAATTTCCTTTCGCGATCAAATCGACAAGCTTAATGCGATATTCGCCCCACACACCGTCTGCCGGTAAAGTCACTTCCGTATCGCTTACGTTTGGCCAACCGCTATCTAATTTCACCAACAGTTTTGCGCCTGCGGCTTTGCTATTTACTTTGACATCAAATACCAATTCGCTGTCTGCCGACCAATTTCTCAAGTCCGTTGGATCGCCTGCTATTTTGAAATACACATTTCCGTTCGCGCCGGTTTTGGCAACATTGAACACTTTGCCACGACCGGTTTCAGCAACTTCAGAATAAGAAATAACACCATCTGGATTGTAACTATCGAACTGTAAACCAGCGGCTAATTTGTCATCGTACAAGGTAAATAGTGGTGGGCCGGGCAATTCAATTTTGCCAATAGCCGGGCGTGGTTTTCCTGGATTAACCACCGCACTTTCACTACTCGTCCCACAGCCTTTTCCAGTTTGTGGCGACAGGCTGCACTCGTACACTTTTACATAATCCACCAACATTTTTTGCGGGAATACAGAGGCATCAATACCTTTATTATTGGCACCGCCTGCCCATGCTCCACCTACGGCCAAATTCAACAGCAGGTGATATACAGATTTATCATCGAAAGGAGCGCCGTCAGGAGCATTCGTTAAAATCCCGTCCACCATATATTGTGAATACCAACCAGCTTTGCGTTGGGTAGAATAGTGAACACCATCCACATACCAGCGAATTTCACCCTCCTCCCATTCCAGCGCATATGTATGGAAATCATCAGCAGGGTTCACCGCATTTGGAAGCGTGTAAGGATCGCCAGACGACGTATTGCCAGGCCAGGCTCTGCCATAGTGCAAAGTTCCATAAACGCGAGTGTCAGGCGCTTGAAGCACACCATCCACCGTGGTGCGTGTACCTAGGTTTACTGCTTCCATAATGTCGATTTCACCACCCGAAGCCCAAGAGCCATAAGGTGAATTTGTTGGCAACATCCAGATAGCTGGCCATGTACCTTGACCTTGCGGCAATTTGGCACGAATTTCAAATCTACCAAATGTCCACTCTTGCAAATTTTTTGTTCTCAAACGTGCAGAGGTATAGGGCAATGTTTTAGTTGCCGCACCCGTACCTTCAGGAGAATCTGGACCCGTAAAATCTTCTTTTACTGCAACAATATTTAACACGCCATCTTTAACAAACGCGTTTTTATCTTGATCGGTATAACATTGTTGTTCGTTGTTACCGCCGCCCCAGCAATTTTTTTCATAGGACCATTTTGTTGGATCAATTGCTGTTCCGTTAAACTCATCGCTCCACACGAGCTTCCATTTTGTCGCGGTACTTGTCGCGGTACTTGTCGCACTGCTTGAAGCTGAACTTATATTGGGTGATGAGCTGGCACTAGACGATGAAACTGCCGAACTAACTGAAGAACTTGCAGCAGAACTCACAACTGAACTGCTCGCACTCGAAGCGGCTGAACTTGATGCTGGCGTTTCAGCTTTGTCACTGCCGCCGCAGCCGACCATGGTGAGCGCAAGCGCACTCATTAATAGTAATTTTTTCATTGGATTTTCTCCGCGTTGCCGTTGGTTTTATTATGACTAGCGTGCAAATTATTTTGCACGCTAGGTGTAATTTATAAATCGGTTATGG
>CAUOQW010000284.1:0-4281 GCA_963506825.1 uncultured Cellvibrio sp. | reverse complement strand
GACAATATCGAAGATTCTGCTGGTGCACCTGCTTCGATACGCGCAATGGTATCGAGCAAACCCAGCAGTTTTGCGGCGGGGTTGTCTTGGTAAAGTTTGTTTAATGTTGGGTTTGTCCAACGCGGTTCTGCACCCGCGTACGCCGATTCTGTCAGGCACATTTTTGCCAGAGATGAATCGCCGGATATAGGTTTAATCAGCAGCGCTGCTGCAAAACTATGCTCGCAGGCAAATATCTGGCGATAGGTTTCGTGCGCGGCGGTATCAAACAGGGTGATTAGTACCGGCTCATTGTGTAATACACATTGCGTGATACCTTCGAGCAACGCCAGCCCGGCACTCATTTGATATGACGCAATTGAGTTTGCGGATTTCATGCAATGGGTGCTGATTGTCCAGTAACCGGCAGCGGCGTTGTGAACTGAGTTGTGAAATTTCGTGGGTGATAATTGTTTGTCTTGGGTTGTTAATACGCGGCACATGTAATCGGTGATTTCGGTATCGCCCAAGCCAGAGCCAAATACGCAGGCAACTTGCTCAGCGGGAATTCCGCTTTGTTGCAAGGCTTGCCATGAAACATCGACCGCTGCCCTTACGGGGAGTGGAGCGCGTCTTCGTTCATTGGCAGGGATAACTTCCGGCTTGGGGGTCGAGGTTTCAAGCGTTGCATCATCAATAGAATCCTTGAGCAGCAATTGTTTTAGCCTTGCCCAATCATTGAAGCCCGGCCCCCAGACGCCCATCCCGCCCAGCTCGCACTCTAACTTCAACGGTTGAGGTTGCTGCACCATGGAGCTGGTTGTGCGGCTGAAAATAAGGCTTGCGTTGTTGCCGCCAAAACCAAACGAATTGCTCATCACATGCTGCAAGTTTGCCGTTTGGTTGTGCGCGCTCATCCTGATTGCGATATCTGGATCGACAGATTCCAGATGCAAGGTGCCGGGAACAATACCTGATCGCAAGGCTTCAATCGCCAAGATAGATTCTATTATTCCCGCTGCGCCCAAGGTATGACCCGTCCAGCCTTTGGTTGAACTTGCCAAGGCTGTGTCACCGAACATCTTTCCAATTAAATTACCTTCGATGTGATCGTTGGCGCGGCTGGCAGTGCCGTGAAGGTTTATGTAATCAATATTGTCTGGTTGTAAATTTGCCTGCTGTAGTGCCTGTTCAATAGCAAGGCGAGCGCCCTCGCCGTCAGGGTGAGGATGCGACATATGGTGTGCGTCCGAGCTTTCACCGTAACCACTTACGCGTATGCCGGTATGCTGGCTAACTGAACCCGCCTTCGCCAGCAGGGCGAAACCGGCGGCTTCCCCGAGGTTGATGCCATCGCGGCGCGCGTCGAAAGGTTTGCAGGGCGATTCAGAGATGAGTTGTAATGAGTGGAAACCGTGCAAGACACTGAGGCAAAGTGTGTCTGCGCCGCCCACCAATACTGCATCCACAATTCCTGCGTTTAGCCAGCGAGTGGCCGTGGCAAAGACTTTTGCGGATGACGAACAGGCCGTGTTGATGGTCATGTTGGGGCCATCCAGATCCAAGCGGTGAGCCACAAATAGACCGGGGGCGTGAGGATTTAATACCTTGTCCTGGATGAACTCGTGCGCTAGGTTGCCCTGCTCATCAAGCTCGCGATAAGCTGTTTCCGAACGGTCAATGCTGGACGTACTGGAGCCCATTACCACGCCAATACGCGCTGAACCAAACTGGGCTTTTAACTGCGCAAGCGAGCTTAACAAGCTGCCTTGGCTGAGGCCAATGTCAATCAATGCATTGTTGCGGCTCTGCCACTCAAGTTGATCGTCTGCCCATGAGTAGTTATCGATATCGCCAACACGGCCAATCCAGGTGCTGAGCTGCGAGTGTTCTATATCGTTTGGGCGTAAGCCGGAGGTCTGGGAATTGATAGCTGCGCTGATGGCTTTAATACCGGTACCCGCAGCGCAGGTGGCTTCATAATCGACGATAACAATTTCTTGTTTGGGCACCACGAGCTTGTCTTCCATTGCAGGTCTTAAATGTAAAAAGGAGCGGATTATAGAGAGGCTGCGCGTGAATAGCACTCCATCTACAGCTCACGCTATTTATTTTCGCGGTGTAAGGACGCCTTAATCTGGGCCTTCTGAGCATCTGTCAGTTGGCTGAAGTCGGTTTGTCGGGCGACATTCTGGCTTACCAATATTGCTTGTTTCAACTGCGCAGTTCTCAAAGTTTCAATGCAACCGACAAAAGCGGCCTGATTATCGTAATCGGCTTTCGGAGTTTTATCTTCGCGCGTAATGCTCAGGGCGTTAGCGGCTTGCAGTAAATCGCTGCCTGCGATTTTAGCCAATCGCTCAGTTGCTTCTTCGCCGTAAATTCCGCGCCAATAACCAATCAGATGCGACAAGTTGTAGTGCGGGCGTTCGTGCAAGACTTTAAGTAAGCGGCCGAGCATTTGAATATCGGCATCGCTATTTTCCAGCCAGTTGTCGTGATCAGCTTCAAGTGCTGCAAGGCTGGGTGTTGCGACCAGTAGTGCAACGGCTTTTTGTGCTGGTGTCATCAGTATGCGATTGTTTGCGCTATTCCACGGCGATGTTGGCTCTTTAGCGACTGAGCGGGTGCTGTGGCCGTTGTAATATTCTTCGTAATTGAGTGGCGGCGCTTCTGTTTCGTAATAGTCAGACCAGCCCGGATCTTCATCATGCAGCTGCGGAACTGGGGTAGGCGCTACTTGTGGTTGAATCGCCTGCTGGATATGGACTTGTTTTGGTTGAGCTTTGATTGAATCTCTTTGGGTTGGTTTTGCTGGCTCTTTAACAGGCTCAGGTTTTGGCTCAGGGTTTTTAACCGCCTCAAGAATCAAATCCTGCAAGATGTTGCGGCTTAAGCCCGTGCGGGTTGCTAGGTTTTCAAACATCAATTCGCGGAACACACTTTTCGGCAGCTTATCCAGCATGGGTGCGGCGCGTTTGCTGAAGGTGGCGCGGCCTTCCATGGTGCGAATATTTAAGCCTTCGGCGGCGGTGTCGAATAATTGATCTTCCAGTGGCACGGCCATGGAGATCATGGTTTCGAATTTATCCGAGCCGATTTTTCTGACGAGTGTATCGGGGTCTTCGCCTTCTGGCAGGAATAAGAATTTTACGGTACGGCCATCGGCCATGGTGGTGAGCGAGGCTTCTAGCGCGCGGCTTGCGGCGGCGCGACCGGCTTTATCGCCATCGAAACAAAACACGACTTCGTTGGTGTATTTAAAGGCTTTATCGAGATGGTCTTCACCGCAGGCGGTGCCGAGGGTGGCAACGCCGTAGCGAATGCCGAATTGCGCCAAGCTCACCACATCCATATAACCCTCAACCACTAATAGGCGCGGCAAGTCGCGATAGGCAAGGCGTGCTTCGTAAAGGCCGTAGAGTTCCTGACCTTTATGAAAGACGGGTGTTTCCGGCGAGTTGAGGTATTTGGGTTTGTCGTCACCCAATACGCGACCACCGAAACCGATCACTCGCCCACGAGTATCGCGAATCGGGAACATAATGCGGTGGCGAAAGCGGTCGTAAAGTTTTTTGTCCTGCTCGTGGTGAATCAACATACCGCCTTCAATCAGCAGATGCTTATCCTCATCATTACTCGCAAGCGCTTTAAGTAAGTTGTCCCAACCCGGCGCCGCGAAGCCTACGCCATAATCTTTGGCGGTTTTACCATCCAGTCCGCGGCCTTTCAGGTAATTGACTGCCATATGTTTGCTGGGGTGATGGCGAAGTTGCTGCTGGTAAAACTCATCGGCTTTTTCAAGCAAGCTATAGATACTTTTGCGCTCTTGCTCGCGCTTGATTTGCGCTTCGCTCTGGACTTCACGCGGAACGGTTAATCCGGCCACACGCGCCAGTGATTCAATGGCTTCGGGGAAGCTAAGGCGCTCGTAATCCATCACGAAGCCCAGTGCATTACCGCTCGCGCCACAGCCAAAGCAGTAGTAGAACTGTTTTTCGGGGCTTACAGTAAAGGAAGGGGTTTTCTCGTCATGGAACGGGCAGCAGGCGCTGTAGTTCTTGCCGGTTTTGCGCAATTTGACGCGGCTATCCACCGTATCGACTATATCGATGCGGTCAAGCAGGTCGTCAATAAAGCTTTGCGGAATCATGCCGGACATAAGGATTTTTGGGGTGCGTGCTTTAGGAGGTGAGGCAGGATACTACAAAAGTAGCATGTATGTGATGTGGTATGTCGGCAGTCGTTTTAACAAATTTCAGGCAGCAAAAAACCGCGAATTACAGAGTAACTCGCGGCCTT
>CAUOQW010000283.1:0-4281 GCA_963506825.1 uncultured Cellvibrio sp. | reverse complement strand
TTGCTGCACAAGATTTTACGGCGTTATTAACAACAGGAATTCCCACCGCAATGTTTAATTAAAGGGCATCTTTGAAAATCCACTTTTCGCGCGCTAGCTGCGTTATTTTCGTACTCGAATCTGCATGTAGTACGTATCAACTGCGGTTCTCGGCACCTGTTCCTGCGTTGCTCTATCGTCTGCATCCATGCAGTCGTGCGTGCGAAAAATGCCTTGTACCATCACGAAAATTGAATTACCGGAGATGCCCTTAAGTGTTTGGCATAACTTCTTCTTTATTTAGACCTTTTTGTTTTCTTCAGCCAGATAGAAAGCAGCTAAACTCAGGATTAACTAATAATATATAAATGCCTTGGCCTCAATGGTCAGGCACATACTGTCTTGTCGTGAGGTCAGCTTGGATTTTAATGAGATACGCTCGGGCTATGTTAAATCGTCTGAAAAGACGATTAAGATCCATATTTCCGAGCTTAAAATCGGCATGTTTGTTTCCAAACTGGATCGCCCTTGGTTAGAAACTCCCTTCTTGATGCAGGGCTTTGTAGTTGAAAGCTTGGACGATATAGACGCCGTTGCAGAATACGCCCAGCACGTTTGGATTGATGCCGTACGCGAAGAATGGGTAGCGCCAGAAGAGCGTGCCCTTGCCAAAGGTCAAACTAAAAAAGTTACCTATATCAATAAAGTGGATACCAAAGCGGAGCATTCCGCTGCACTCCAAACCTACCGTGAAGCCCGCCGTTTAACTCGCAACTTGTTAGACGATTTGCGTTTGGGTGGCGTGGTTAATACTGACCAAGCAAAGGCGACCGTGAAGGATTGTGTGCACAGTATTTTGCGCAACCCCGATGCCTTGTTGTGGATGTCAAAAATTCGCACACAAGACGAATACACCGCCGAGCATTGTTTGAATGTGTGCATTTTGGCGATTGCATTTGGTCGTCACTTGGGTATGAGTGAAGCCGACTTAGAGAAATTAGGTATGTGCGGTCTCCTGCATGATGTAGGCAAAATGCGAGTAGACCCTGAGGTACTTCACAAGACGTCTGCGCTAACAGATAAAGAGTTCAACATCATGAAAGCGCACACAGTTCATGGTCGCAATTTGTTGATGGCTTCGCCGGGAATCCCCAATAGCACTATTGATGTGGCCTACAGTCACCACGAAAAAATTGACGGTACTGGCTACCCTCGCGGGTTAAGTTCAGCGGGTATTTCTGAGTTGGCAAAAATGATTGCGATTGTGGATGCCTACGATGCAATGACCGCAGACCGCTGTTACTCGCCGGGTATTCCCTCTACTGAAGCTTTAAAAATTATTTTCAAAGATCGTACCACCCATTTTGATGATCGCTTGGCATTGGAGTTTATTAAAAGTGTGGGTTTGTATCCGCCCGGCACGCTGGTGGAGTTAGTAAATGGTTTAGTGGCAATTGTGTTTGAAACTAATACCAAGTTTCGCCATTTACCGAAAGTTATTGTGGTTAAAAATCAGGATAAAAAGCTGGAAAAAAATGTGCTAGTCAATTTAGCTGATGTTGAAACAGCACAATTGGAAAAAGCTTTTTTGATTAAACGTGCGCTTAAAGATGGTGCCTTTGGTGTGTTTATTAAGGATTATCGCGAGCAGGGCTTGGCTTTGGGGTGAATGCGCGAAGCCTCGACTGCTTCGCGCTCAGGGTGAGCGGAGGTATCCGTTTTACCTGGTGTTATTTTTCTGCTTCATCGACTTCTTTCATTCTCTCTTTATTGGCTTTATCTAACACGTCTTCCGTATTCTTGGATTTATCCAGCGTTTGTTTTTGTGCATCGCTCAATACGCCTTGTGGTTTTTCATCGGCATTTTTGGGCGAGCAAGCGGCGCAGAGGCAGGCTATTAGTAAACAGCTCAGAAACTTGGTTGTGTTCATTGCATGGCGCTCCAGTAGAAAGGGCTTGGTTCATTTGCATATCGCCCTATAGTAATAGCACGGGAATGCGTGCAGCGCTGTGCAATTTAGTTATGGGTATTAACTAGCGCTGCGAAATGACCATGCCAGCTCACCCTGAGCGCGCAGCAGTCGACGGGTTTAGTGCCTGAACAGAGAGCGTCAATCCAACAAATCTTCATAAGCGATAGTTTGAAAGCTTTCTAAATTGCTCCAAGGTAATTTTGCGGGGGTAGGGGTGATGACCAGACTAATTTTATTGTTGCTCGATCCATCAAGGTTACCGCTTTCAATACTTAGCGGTATTTCATTCTTCTCATCCCAAAGAATGCGTGTGAATTCATGTGCATTCTTTTTTTCATACCAGCTTGCACCGCTGGGTGCGGCTTTTTTCAAGACGGTCATTTTTTTGAGTGCGTTGCGGTTTGCCAAATAATAGGCTGTTTCCCAAGTGCCATCGAAACCTAGGGTGCCGTATTCGGAATCTCTTGGAGCAATAATCGTTTTGTCTTCTTTGCGCACAAAGCGAAAGTTAATCTTGTTGCTTGCATCGCGAACCAACCATTTTCCTGCGGTTGCGAAATTCAAATTGTGTTTGTGATCATGCTGTTCCTGAGAGTGAGATTCTTTTGAGTGTGATGCTTTCTCATGATCATGGTGTTGTAGCTTCTTTGGGATAATGCGCTCGCTCCAAACAGTATTTGTATCGCGAATGAACAACTCTTGGAAATGGGTTTGCTTTTTTACGCCATCGGCTGTCATGGTCATACTTTCAAATGTCATAATCGCAGATAGCGGTGTGGCAGTTGTATATTGCGCAATAAAAAAAGCGCTTGCTAAAATCAAATGTTTTTTCATATCAATTCCACAAAAGAAAACACCTGATCTTGCGATCAGGCGTTAAACGTTCAACTAAAAATTTTAATTAAAGTGTTGGAGTAAATTAAAAACCAAACGCGGTCTTAATCAAACCAAATACCTTGGTGTTGTCGATGGTGCCTTTGAATGTTTTAGATGCTGTACCTGCACCCGTTGCAAACAACATAACGTCGCCACCGCCGTGAGTTTCTGAACCGAGTTTTACTGCAGTTTCTTGTAAATAGTCATCGTGCAGTACTTGGCTTTTGTCGGCATTACCTTCCACCAAATTAGTGCGCATAGCGGGGCGGTTGGGGCCGTTTCCGAATACCAAGGTGGTGTAATTTTTACCGTCGGCATCCACCATTTCTTTGCCGTCTTTGTAGCTTTTTACTGTACCCAGAATATTGCTGCCACGTTTTCCGTAACCGTTAAAGGTCATAGTGTGGTCGTGGTCTGCGGTGATAACGATTAAGGTGTTGCTCAATTCTGGATCGCGTTTTTTCATTTCATCCAATGCTGCTTTGATCGCATCATCAAATGCAATGGCGTCATCCATAACACGTTTTGCGTTGGTGCCATGCAAGGCGTGATCGATACGGCCACCTTCAACCATTAAGAAAAAGCCTGAAGAGTTTTGTCCGAGTACATCAATCGCTTTTAATGTCATGGCGGCTAAGCTGGGTTCATCAATATTTTTCTTTACGCGATCCAATTCATATTCCATATGACTTGGATTAAAAAGACCTAATAGCTTGGTAGTCGTTTTGCCGTTAATCGCTGCCAAAGCGGTACCGGTACTTGCATAGGTGTACCCTTTAGCCTGCATTTCTGCCGTTAGATCACGGCCGTCGGTGCGGCTTCCTTTAGCTGCGCCTATGCCTGTAGTGGGTAGGAAGTAAGTGCGGCCACCGCCTAGCAATACATCCAAACCATTGCCGAGTTTGCTGTTGTATCCAACGCCACCTACAGCAGCTTGCGCGGCAATAGTATTTTCAGCATCCCGGTGGCAAATGTGCGCGTAAGTAGCTGCTGGCGTTGCGTGAGTAACGGTTGTTGTGGTTACGGCGCCAACAGATTTACCTTTTGCTTTAGCTAATTCCAAAATGGTGTCAACCGGAGTGCCGTTGCCCGTAGCGGGGCACGCTGAATCTTTACCATTGGGACGAACTGCTTTGGTATCTGCCGACATGGATAACACTTCGTTATTCATTTTCACGCCGGTCATATAGGCCGCCATTGACGGTGCTGAGTCAGTCGTTTGGGCATCGTTAGAATAGGTTTTCACGCGAGCGGTGCGTGTTTTACCGTCGAGCTTCTCCATATTTAATTCGCCTTCTTCCTTGTATTTGTAAATGCGAGCTGCAGTTACAGTGGTTGGGCCCATGCCGTCACCCAGAAAGAAAATAACATTTTTAGCTTCACCGGCAGCAAATGCTGCTGGTGAACATGCTGATGCTAAAACAGCAGCGAGTAATAATTTTTTCATGATTTT
>CAUOQW010000282.1:0-4301 GCA_963506825.1 uncultured Cellvibrio sp. | reverse complement strand
CTAGCACGCATTGGGAATTAGACAAGATTGTTAACGAGCTGCGTACCGTGCGCGCTGAATGGCGCAGTCAACGCGGGCGTTTGCGTGAAGCCGGTTTGCGTGAATTGCCCTCACGCGATGTATTGCAACAAATAATTCATGACTTATGCGGCGCACTCTTCCCCATGCGTTTAGGCCCACAGGATTTGCGCGAAGAAAGCGAGGACTATTATGTAGGCCACACGCTGGATGCCGCTTTAAATCAGCTGTTATTACAAGTGCAATTAGAACTAACCTATGTTGTGCGCCAACAAGGCGACAATGTAGATGAACCTGCATTAAAAAATCAGGCCAATAATATTGTGCGCCTATTCGCCAGCGCCCTACCGCGCCTGCGCCGAGTTTTAGATATAGATGTACAAGCCGCCTATCAAGGCGACCCCGCTGCGCGCAGTGTGGATGAAGTATTGCTCTGCTACCCCGGCATTCACGCCATTATTCATCATCGCCTTGCGCACACACTCTATGAATTAGGTGTGCCCTTACTTGCACGCATCGTTGCTGAACTCGCGCATTCCAGCACGGGTATTGATATTCACCCTGGTGCGCAAATTGGCAGCGGCTTTTTTATCGATCACGGCACCGGTGTGGTGATTGGTGAAACAGCAGTGATTGGTGAGCGCGTGCGTGTTTATCAAGCTGTTACTCTCGGTGCAAAAACATTTCCTACCGATGAATCTGGCGCATTGCAAAAAGGCCTGCCCCGCCACCCCATTGTGGAAGACGATGTAGTGATTTACGCCGGCGCAACTGTATTAGGCCGCATCACTATCGGCAAAGGTTCAACCATTGGCGGAAATGTCTGGCTTACCCGCAGCATTCCACCGGGTAGCAGCATCACGCAAGCCACCTCTAAAAATTTAGCCCAAGCGCATTCTTGAGAGGCGCATTCATCAGAGACGCATTCATGAATATCAGTATTTCATTTGGGCGAATTATTAAAAATTTGCGTGAAGAACGCGGTATCTCACAAGAGATTCTGGCAGATCGAGCAGATTTAAATCGCAGCTATGTGGGCGAAGTGGAGCGTGGTACCGCCATGCCTTCATTAAGTACCATCACCAAACTTGCGCGCGCATTAAATTTATCGGCGGCTGATTTGTTGGCTCGCTATGAAAATTACCAACAATCCCTGCTTGAAAAAGTGGGCTAGTTATTTTTAAGCCCATTTTCTCTCAACTTAATTTTCGTTTTAATTTTAACTATCGTCTTCCATTTTAATTTTTGGTGGCTATCTGTCTTTTTGATGGCTATAGACGGTTGAGCTTCTCTTAGAAGAATGTGATCTTAGTTTAGTATTTTTTCCTCTATGTAAAATCCATTTTTAACTGTTCGATTTTAAACACTCTGTTGTTTTTAATTTTCTATTTATTTCAATTCCTTAAGGAGCTTCGGCATGTCGAACAACAATGAAGTGCAATTAGCACTTGGCGATAATGCAGCGCGTCAGCTAGCCAATGCCACCAAAACCACGCCGCAGTTATCAACCATTTCCCCACGTTGGCTTGTGCATTTATTGCATTGGACGCCCGTTGAAGCTGGTATTTTCCGTTTAAACCGAGTGAAAAATCCACGTCAAGTCACTGTGACTTGCTCCAAACGCGATGAATCTGAAATCACCCCAACATTTGTTGATTACGATGAAAAACCACGTGAATATTTCTTAAATGCCGTCACCAGCGTGGTAGATGTTCACACCCGCGTATCGGATTTGTACAACAGCCCGCACGACCAAATTAAAGAACAATTGCGCTTAACCATTGAAACTATTAAAGAGCGTCAAGAAAGCGAGCTTATTAACAATGCGGAATACGGTTTGTTGGCAAGTGTTGATGATACTCAGCGTATTTCTACTTTAACGGGCGCACCAACGCCAGACGATATGGATGAGCTTTTGGTAAGAGTATGGAAAGAACCCGGATTTTTTCTTGCACACCCATTAGCCATTGCCGCCTTTGGCCGTGAATGTACTCGCCGCGGTGTTCCACCACCTACGGTAAGCCTGTTCGGTTCGCAATTTATTACCTGGCGCGGCGTGCCATTAATTCCATCGGACAAATTACCGATTGATGAAAATGGCAAAACCAAAATTTTGTTATTGCGCGTCGGCGAAAAACGCCAAGGTGTTATTGGTTTGTATCAACCCGGTTTAGCTGGCCAACAAAGCCCCGGCCTATCAGTTCGATTTATGGGCATTGGCCGCAATGCAATTGCATCTTATTTAATTTCGCTCTACTGCTCTTTGGCAGTATTAACGGAAGATGCATTAGCCGTGTTGGAAGATGTGGACGTTAGCAAGTACCACGACTACC
The DNA here is from genome assembly GCA_963506825.1 of uncultured Cellvibrio sp. Classification (GTDB taxonomy): domain Bacteria; phylum Pseudomonadota; class Gammaproteobacteria; order Pseudomonadales; family Cellvibrionaceae; genus Cellvibrio. The sequence goes on along the minus strand of CAUOQW010000282.1, from coordinate 1,950 downwards.
CAGATACATATAAGTAATTTCGCACTTATAAATAATTTTTGTACGTAATAACAGCGGCACGGTAAATAACCGCACCGCTGTCAATAACTGCACTGCTAATTGAGTACTGATATGACCGACCATCAAGGTTTGCCAGATCTTCAATCTTTGGCCGCTATGGCTAATGAAATTTTTCAGGCGCTGCCCAATGCAGAACCTATAGTGTCGGGATTGCGCCCGCGCATTGCTGCACACGCGCCGCAAAATCCACCGCAAAGTTTCACCCAACGCCCGCAATTTGGTGGTAGTGCGGCAGATGTAGGCGCAGATCAAGCACCCTCTGTGTCATCGCCACAGTTAGAGCGTGAAACGTCGAGCACACCTGCACCAGCCTATTACTTTAGTGAGCATTCTGGCGCTTATCCATTAGCGAATTTGCAAATAGATCAGCTAACGTCACAAGCATCACCGCATGATTTTGGTTTACCCGGCGATGATGATTTGCGCAGTTTATTAGCAGAAGATCGCTTTGTAACACGTGCTCCGCAAGCATCTAGTGATTTAAAGGTGCCATCGCAATTAGAGAGCTATTCAAGTGGCTATCACCAACCGCAGGTGCATGGCAGTGATCGCGTATCGCCCAATGCCAGTGGATTACCAGGTGAGCAGGATATTCAGCAATTAATAGCGGCTGAGTTTAGCTTTTCTAAATTTAACTCGCCTTTAGCCTCCAAAGGGGCGACGCCTGCTCCAGATTCTAATTTTTATTTTTTGGATTCAGGTACACAACCTGTATTTGGCAACCAAGCCAAGCATGGTCAGTTTGCCGCAGAATCCCAAGGGTTTGATGTTCAGGCTATTCGTCGCGACTTTCCCATTTTACAAGAGCGTGTAAATGATAAACCGCTTGTATGGTTTGATAATGCCGCCACTACTCACAAACCTAAATCGGTCATTGAGCGCGTAAGTTATTTTTACGAGCACGAGAACTCCAACATCCATCGTGCGGCTCATGAACTTGCAGCGCGTGCGACGGATGCTTACGAAGGTGCGCGCAATAAGGTTGCTAAATTTCTAGGCGCAAAATCATCCGATGAAATTATTTTTGTGCGCGGCGCTACCGAGGGTATTAACTTTTTGGCGAATACCTTTGGTCAACAGCAGGTAGGCGAAGGCGACGAAATTATCGTTTCGCAATTGGAGCATCATGCGAACATTGTGCCTTGGCATATGCTGGCCAATCGCGTAGGTGCAAAACTGCGCGTTATTCCAGTCGATGATACTGGCCAAATTTTGTTGGATGAATTCCGTAAACTCATCAATGGAAAAACAAAATTAATATCGGTTACGCAAGTGTCTAATGCCTTGGGTACAGTTACGCCCATTAAAGATATTATCGGTATCGCCCACGCCAATGGTGTGCCGGTTATTGTGGATGGTGCGCAATCTGTGTCCCACATGAAAGTGAATATGCAGGAATTGGATGCAGATTTTTTTGTATTCTCCGGCCATAAAGTTTTTGGCCCAACCGGCATAGGCGTTGTCTATGGCAAGGCTGAGCATTTAAAAAATCTTTCACCTTGGCAAGGTGGCGGCAACATGATTGCAGATGTAACTTTTGACCGCATCATCTATCAAGACGCACCTAATCGCTTTGAAGCAGGTACTGGCAATATTGCCGATGCCGTTGGTTTAGGTGCCGCCATTGATTATGTTGAACGCATTGGTATGGACCGCATTGCGCGCTATGAACACGATTTATTGGCCTATGGCACTCAGCGTTTGCAACCTATTCCCGGTGTGCGTTTGGTGGGTACGGCGGCTAATAAAGCGAGCGTTTTGTCGTTTGTGTTAGCAGGTTATAAAACTGAAGAAGTAGGCACAGAATTAAACCGCGAGGGCATTGCCGTGCGTTCCGGTCACCACTGTGCTCAGCCTATTTTGCGCCGCTTTGGTTTGGAAACTACGGTT
>CAUOQW010000281.1:0-4309 GCA_963506825.1 uncultured Cellvibrio sp. | reverse complement strand
TGAGTGATTGTAAAATGTATTTTTTTCGCAAGAGTAATACATCTTATTGACTAGATAGAAAATATTCCAGTTATTCGAGCTATGTCACTTGTAATAGGATTTTTTGTCAGATGACATTGGTGATAGTGTTGTCTAGTGTAGGCTAAATTAACGATGGTAGAGACGCAAAAACTTTGCATCTCTACCATCGTTAATTGCTTAAAAAGCAGCATTTTTAATGCGATTATAATCGTCTACACCAACAATCTTTTCTTTTAGGCTACCAGCCTTAAACACAAGTGCCATACCTACATTTCGAAGACCATATCGATGCGATATAGCATCTCCGGTATCGACCAATACTGGTACGCTCAATGCAAAACGTTCTTTGTAATTTTTTATTTCTTCCTCGCTCATCCACATAGGTGATACGAGAATTTTAATGTTTAACTCTGGCCTTTCTTTTTTTAATCTTGCAATATTTTGGGACACTTTTTTACAGCGTTCTGCCAGAGGCTTGTTGGTGTCCAACATATACCAGTCACACCATGCAATGGTGTAGAAAACGACACCATCTTCCGGCAAGGTAAGCTGAGGCAATTTAAGTGCAGATGCCTCTACTAAATGTTGTTGCTTCAATTCTCCTTTCTGAGCTGGATTGCCTGCAAGTACAGTAAGAGCTAGGCTGAGTTGATCATCTGCGCTATGACCTTTATGTATTAGCTTCCAATCCCGATCGAAAAGTAAATGATAGGGAGTGCCGACGAACCCAAGTGTTTGCCCTAGTGTGCCATCACTATCAATTGCGGCAGGCATTTCCAATCCATACTCGCGATAAATACGTTTAATATCCTCTTGCGTATCCTCAATGCCAACATTAACCGTTAGAAATTGAATTTTATCGCCATACTTTTTGAAATCTTCTGACAACTTCGGCATTTCTTTCAAACAGCTTGCACACCAGCTTGCCCAAAACTTAATATAAAGTGGCTTGTTTTTTTTAATATCGCCTAATTTGGTTGCTTTACCATCCACAAGAGTCACAGTTAGACCAGCGATTGATGGTTTATTTTGCGATTCACTGGCAGCACTAACATATGCCGACTCTAGGCCGACTATTAAGACAATTAAGTAACTGAGGGCTAAAGAAAATTTCATCATGATTTTTTTCCTAACATACGCTTTAGTGTTGCATCTCTATCAACAATGTGATGTTTCAAAGCACCCGCAATATGCAAGATAATTAATACCATCAATGCATTTCCAAGATATCGATGCGCGGTTTGACCTAGATCTCGCCAAACTTCGCTATAGGGTATTGGTTGCCCGTCTCCAGTGTAATTATGGGGAAATAGCTCAAGACCAAAAATACCAAAACCGTGCCCACTAGCACCTGAGTAGATCATTCCCGCTAATGGCATGAGAATAATCAGAATGAGAAGAAGCCAATGCGTCATTTTTGCCACGCTATGCTCGACCGCTGAATAGCGGCTGACAGCAATAGGCCACCCCTGTTTCAACCGCCACAGAACCCGAATAACAATTATGGGGAAAAGTATTAAGCCGATGGATTTGTGATACGGATATAACGACCAAGCTTCGTTTGATGTCATGTAAAGACCGATTGAGGCCAATGTAATAATACCCAGTGCAACAATCCAATGAAGCACTATTGAAACAAGGCCCAAGTCTTTTTTACTCTGATGGATATCTGAATTAACGCTCATTCTTCTGTCACCTCACGGATAGTTGCTTTAAGTAATCAGCATGCTACCGCCAAGGTTTGTTGGAGCTCATCAACTTTGTGATAAGACCGAAGAATTAGGGATGAGGGGATAAAGTGATAAGCGTTAACTTATTGAAAGCTATTTAAATTTTTTCTATATCGTTGACTGACGGTGAGCTTGGTTCCGCTGTTTAAAACCACCTTATCGGCTTGTACAGACACAATGGCGGTAGGATTGATCAGGTGAGAACGATGAACGCGAATGAAATTGTATGGCTTTAGTTGTTCTTCTAGCTCTTTCATTGTGGAACGCAATAAATATTGATTGTCTGCACAATGAAGCTCCACGTAATTCCCTGCTGCACTAACAATTTGAATGGTGTTAATTCTAACTGAAACACTTTTATTACCTTTATAAGCTACCAGTGATTCAACCGATTGCTCGCTTTTAGTCGTTTCAACTTCTTCAGTCCTAATTTGGTCGCTGTTTGGGAGCTGATGCTCCACTTGGCGAGACACAAGTGCCCAAGCCAGCACAACCAAGAGAGTAATTATCGCGTTGCTTGGCGTAAAATATACCAAACTAGATAAAAATTTTGCCTCAGGATTAAGGTAGAAATCCAAACTTAAACGAAATGCAATGCTGCCAAAAAGTGATGCAACGACTAACAGCCAAAACCACCCAATTTGTCGCTGACGGCTAAAATAGCTTAAACCTATTAACAAGATGGGCGTCAAAATGATCCAGAATCCATATTCTTGAAAAAACCACATGACAGATTCTGTCAAACTTTCCTGCCTTGAGTTCACGTAACGCATGTAAAGAAAACAATAAATTACAGATACGCCCAATGCAAAACTCCAACCAACCGCCGATGCAAGCAACGCTTTGTGAGGCAAAGAAAGTCTTTCAAATTTTCTTAATGGTTTGGAATGAGTGTTAGTTTCTTTCATAGAGTGCGGCACAGCAACGAAATTCAAAGTTGAGGGTAATATAGTAATGAGAATACCCACTCTATATATGGTGGGCCCTAAGTCCGGACAAAAAAGTCCAGACAAAAATCTGACTAGTTTAAGATAGTCTCTTTTTGTTCCACAGCTGATCGGTACTGCCCCCCAGTCTTTTCGCAAAGGATTCTTCTGGATTTGAAGGTTCACTATGGTAGCAAGAAAATAACCTAGGGTAGAGAAATTAAAACTAGTGAAACCGAAAGAACTTGGCATAATAAGCACCTAACGCAAAGCGGATTTGATGAGTGCGGGTGAGTGCATTCAAGTGTAGTCGAGTCAGCGGTTTGCCAGCTAGCTATGATCGCAGGAGTCGCTCACCATCCGCTCGGAATGGGATTTATTAAGTCCCTTGTGGGCGTCATGCGTCACAGCTTTAAATGTTTTTTGGTTTTACCTTTTCCTTCTAGTGTTTATTTACAGAGAAAGTATTCATGTTTAGCTTCATCTCAACTTCTTCAGCCGTTTTACGTGTTATTGGTTTACTTGGATTGACTAGCGTTTTAATTGCATGCCAATCAGCCCCCAAGCAAGAAGAGCCTCCAGTACCCGTTGTGCAAGTTGCGCCAGCGCCCGTAGAGCTTACGCCGCAGCAAAAAGCGATTAATCGCTTATTAGGCGAGGCTGATTATTGTTTGTCTCGTAACCAACTGCTTAATCCCATCGCCGATAATGCCCATGACCGCTATCGCTCAGTACTGTTGATGGAGCCGGAGAACGAACGCGCAAAATTGGGGTTACAGGCCATTGCGCTGCGTTTTGTCGATCTAGCACAAACTGCGGCAAAGCGAGGTAATTTGAGCGAAGCCAATACCCTGATCAAATACGCTAAAAGCATTGATAACAATGCAGTGGTGCAAGACGCTGCTAATAGCTTGCGCAAGCAGCTGGTAAATATCCCCGTTGCAAAAGCTTATGTGGCGGGTGAGGGCGAAGTGGTATTGGATGCAAAAATGCTGCAATCCAAAGATCCACAATTAACAACTCAATTAACAGGCGTTGCACACGAAGCTAAACAAACAGATCAGTTTGTATTAATTATTGCGCGTACCGATGCCGATGGCCGTTGGATTTATCAACAATTGCGCAATGCAGTGCCCGGTTATTTGGTGCGTGGCGATATTAGAATCGGTTCGCCTTCCCGAGTAAAACTGGTTAAAACCCTGGAATAATTTTTTATACCCAAAGGCATATCGTGAGAAACTTATTTAAAGTTATTGGTTTATTTTTGTTGGGGTGCGCTTGGCAGGTTACTGCTGCGGAAAACACTCAGGCAAATAAAAAAGACGCTTTAGATATCCGGGTCACCAATGCATTTTTTTATGTACCTTTGGGTGCAAGTAAAACAACAATGGCGTTTTTCACCATCACCAATTACTCCAATATAAATTTGAATCTGACGGGGGTGAGTTCACAGGCGGCTAAACAAGTAAGGCTTCTGCCTGAAAGTACCTTGGCGCTACCGGCTAAGCAAACGGTCGCCTTAAAATCCAGCGGTCTCTATGTACAAATTAATGAGCTTAAAACGCGGCTAAGTACGGGCGACGAGCTACACTTATAAGTAAGCCTGAGCAACGGTCAAAAGTTGCAAATTAT
>CAUOQW010000280.1:0-4319 GCA_963506825.1 uncultured Cellvibrio sp. | reverse complement strand
TAAGCAAAAGGCAGGTTAAATAAAATGCCCGTACAAGTTTTTTGGCGTGCGAAAAAATTGCATGAAATGTCGCCTGCAGAGTTTGAATCACTCTGCGATGGTTGCGGCAAATGTTGTCTGCATAAGTTGGAGGATGAAGATAATGGCGATGTCTATTACACCAAGGTCGCCTGCAAGTTTCTCAGCCACGATAGCTGCCAATGTCAGGTATATAGTGAACGTCAAAAGCATGTGCCAGATTGCGTGACGCTCACACCGGAATCTGTAAAAGATACCTACTGGCTACCAGAGACCTGTGCCTATCGTTTAATTGATGAAGGTATACCGCTGTTTGATTGGCATCCTTTGGTGTCGGGTGATCCTGAATCAGTTCACAAAGCGAGAATGTCTGTCGCAGGGTTGGTTATCCATGAAGACTCAGTAAACACTGACGATCTGGAAGATTATGTTGTGCGTTGGGTCTAAAGAGAAAATACATGAATGAATTAACCAGTATTCAATCCGCATGGATTATTTATTTTGCCGGTAGCCTAGGTTGCACTATTGCAGCTTGGTGGATGTTTTTATGGGCGTGGCGCTTTGTGCGTTACGCGGCGGTAGTCACAGTGGCGACCCTTTTATTTACGCCTTACGCCATAGATGCGCAAACTATGACCATGGCGCCAGCGATTTATACCTTGGTGTTTGAAGGTATGTCGCATGGTTTACCCGCCATTTTGCCGCTGATAAAAGTAATGCTGGGCATTTGGTTGATTGGGTTAATTTTAGCGGCTGTTTTGGTGCTGCTGACCCGCAATTTTGGTGGTGTAAACCCAGAGGGTGACACCAATAGCCCTCGAGCTAAACGCAGTTCGCGACCTACCGAATACAACAATATCAAACGTCAGGATGAAAATCGTCGGGTTTCGTCCCGTGGTTTAAGCCGAGATGAGTATCAAGCGCGAGAAGAGTTATTAAAAGGCGAGGTTCCAATTCGTGCCGTTCGGGATTAACGTTCAAACAATTCGTTGATATTTTTCAAAAAAAGCCAGCTTATGCTGGCTTTTTCTATTCCGAGTGTCAGGAAAATGGCGATTTAGCGTTTAAGTGCTATAAATGAAGGAAGATATTGCTTTTCAAACACGTTTTAGCAATCCACTCATTTTGGCCGCCTGACAAAAGGCTCGAACTATGCGTAATCCACTATTTCGTATTCTATGTTTTTCTAGTTGCTTGCTTTTCACTCCGGGGCTACAGGCACAGACGCAAGATTCTCAAAAAGAATCTGCGCAACATTCTGCAAGTGCGCCAGCTGCTGCGGTTACAGGTGTGGCCTCATCGGTCATGTCTTTAAAAAACGAAAATGCTAAAAAAGAAAGTGCGAAAAAAGAAAACCTCAACAAAGAAGAGACTGCATCTCCTGTAGCTAAATCCACCAAAGTTCTACCTTCAGATGTCCGCGTGTTGATTGATATATCCGGTAGTATGAAATCGACGGACCCACAAAATTTACGCAAGCCGGCTATGGATCTTATCGTAAGGCTATTGCCAGATAAAAGTCGTGCTGGGGTGTGGGTCTTTGGTAATTCTGTTAACTCATTAATGCCATTTAAACCGGTTGATACCGCGTGGCGTAATCAAGCGGCCGCTAAAACCAAGGAAATTAATTCGATCACCATGTTTACCAATATAGGTAAAGCATTGGATGAAGTCAGTTTTGATAAAAACGCGCTCAGCCCAGATTACAAAACCCACATTATTTTATTAACGGATGGCGTGGTAGATGTCAGTAAAGACGCCGTGGTGAATTATAAAGAGCGGCAGCGAATTCTTAACGAGGTTTTGCCGAGCTTAAAAACGGCGGGTTATATTGTTCACACGATTGCGCTGTCAGAAAATTCGGATTTGGACTTGCTTAAAAAATTATCCCACGCAACCGATGGGGCATACACTTTGGCGGCCTCTGCGGATCAATTGATGAGCGTGTTTTTAAAAATCTTTGATCAAGCTGTTCCCGCGGAACGCGTACCCTTAGAAAATAATGGCTTTCTCGTTGACGAAAGTATTAAAGAATTTACCGCATTAATATTCCGCAAACCAGGCGAAGATCGAAGCATTATTAGTTCGCCGGACGGAAAAGATTACTCCGCAACTAATCCTAAGGACGGCGTTAACTGGTATCGCACTGACAAATACGATTTGATTACGGTGGATGCCCCTAAAGTAGGTCAATGGAAAATAAAAACGGATATAGCACCGCAAAGCCGAGTTACCGTTGTGAGTAATTTGCAGTTGGTGTTTGAGCCACTCAAAAATAATTTGCATTCTAAAGATGTTTTAGCGCTCAAGTATTCATTTCAGGAGGATGGTAAAACCATTACCGACTCCAACTTCCTTAGTTTGATTGAAGCTAATGCCATAGTGGCAAAAAATAACACTGAGGAAAATACGCATACTTCTCTTACGGTCGCTAAACCTCCAGTAGATGGTTTTTTCCAGCAAAATCTAAATAGCTTTACGGACGTTGGCGATTACGAAATGCATGTGTTTGTGGATGGTAAAACATTTAAACGCGAGTTCAAACATGGCTTGAGTGTGCGCGATAGCTATATGATCTTGGAAAAAAATAGTGCGGTTGCAGAGGATGGAAAGCTGACCTATAGCTACAAGATTTCTACCGACGAAAAAGTGGTAGATCTCAGTAAAACGCAAGTGAGTGTTAGTATCAAAAACTCTCACAATAATAACGTAGAAAAAACATTGAGCTTAATTGATGGCAAGCGCTGGGAGTTTTCGTTTTCACCGGTTCAAGAAGGCGATTATTCTGTTGCTATTCATGCCCAAGGCGAACGATTTGATGGCGAAAAATTAGATGAAACTCTCCAAGCTGATAATTTTAGCTACATCGTTAAAAAATCTGTAGTTGCATCCTCAGCCGCAGTCGAATCAAAACCGGAAACGGAAAAACCAGAAGAGGTAAAACCCGAAGCAGCCAAGCCAGAAAGTTCGACAGAGCCAGATAATTTGATTCTCTATATCAGTATTGCCCTAGGTAATCTGTTGTTGTTGGTGCTGGGGTATTTTGCTTATAAATTTATTATGGGTAGCAAAGCCAAAGACGAGCTGGAAGAGTTTGAAAAAACGCTATCGGCTACAGCTGCTAAAGATACAAGTTCTCCAGCGCAAAAATCCCCAGCAAAAAAATCCCCGGACAAAACTGAAATTGATTTATCGGATGATGATTCTGCACATATTCCTATGAGTGACGACGATAGCTTGGATAAACTATTCCCCTTGGATAGTATGGACGACCCTAATGCCCCCGATGATCGCAATTAATGGAATAGGCTGCCATTGTTTGTATGTTAAGCGATAGTGTTTTTAAATGTGTTGATGAGTTGCGTTTACCGCTGGTCAATCGTTTTTATACAAGTTGTAATTACCATGTAAAGTGCGGCCGCCAAGATCGCGTATTTAGTTTAAGTCAGCAGGGTAAGATTATTGCCGCCGCGCGTTTAATGCCGCATCCACAAGGGCATTTTTTGTTGCGCAATCTTTGCGTAGCACCTGCAGCGCGTAATCAAGGCGTAGCGACTTATTTATTAACACAAATTCTTGCAGAATTGGTACCTACAACAAGCACTACCGTCAGTTGCTATTGTTATGCCTTGCCGCACTTACAGAATTTTTATATTGCACTGGGTTTTAAACATCTCACGATAGAGCAAGTTCCGCAGGATATAGCTGAAACCCATTTGCGCAACAGTGCACGTAAGCGAGGTTGGATTCTTATGGGCTACTGCAACAATTTAAGCAATCATGATCATAAGCAAAATTAACTGGTTAGCTATTTGAGACATGGCTATTCTGAACACAACACCTCTATTTTGAAAAACACTTATTTTGAATAGAACACCCATCTTGAACAGAAAATTTAGGGAGATTTAAATGAATATTAATATCGGTATTAACGAACAAGATCGTCAGGATATTGCCAATGGCTTGTCCAAATTACTGGCAGATACCTACACACTCTATTTGAAAACTCATAACTTTCATTGGAATGTGACTGGCCCCATGTTTCAAACCTTGCACCTAATGTTTGAAACGCAATATACCGAGCTGGCTCTAGCTGTGGATTTAATTGCTGAGCGCATTCGCTCTTTAGGCGTTTATGCTCCTGGAACCTATAAACAATTTGCCGCTCTGAGCAGTATTAAGGAGGAGGACGGAATTCCCAAAGCGCAAGATATGATTCGTTTGTTAGTAGAAGGACAAGAAGCCGTTGTGCGCACGGCACGTTCGCTTTATGACGTGGTTGAAAAAGCTAATGATGAAGC
>CAUOQW010000279.1:0-4331 GCA_963506825.1 uncultured Cellvibrio sp. | reverse complement strand
ATAGACGATGGACTGGATACTGTTGGTATAGACGATGGACTGGATACGGCTTGCTGAGTGGATGAACTTGATTCAGTTTCTACAGATGATGAATTTGATGGGGCTGGCTGCGACAAAGAACTATTCGAAGAGACAGGCTCAGGTTTTGGAGAAATATCGGAAGGTGCAGACAAACTCGACACTTCAGTTCTGGTATTAGTCGTTGGGCTCGCACTTGCACCGCCGCCGCAAGCTGCAGTGAGTAATGGCGCAATAAATACCATTGCTGCTGTAGTTGCTTTTAAACGGCGCTGCCAATTTAAATTAGATTGCAATTGTTGCGGGCTTATATAACCAAGCTCAATTAATATTGAGCCAAGCTCTTTTTTTGAATTGATATCTTTTTTATCAATTCGCTGAGTTTGCAAAGCCTGTTGAATTTCAATTGCTTGTCGCAATTGCGGGCGCGTAATTAAACCTTTTTCAACAAGCAAATCACCTAAACGCAACGACTTATGAATATCCGACATAGTAATTTCACCGCCAACTCAATTATTCGGAATTGCATTAACTCATCAGACCTTAGGATAGGACAACTCAAAAGACAAATAATTTTATCATCTAAGAGTATCTATATTAATTTTTCCAAATATGCGCGCCAAGCCCTCCTCTATAATGCCTCTTGATGTGCCAATATTCATTCGCATAAAGCCGCCACCCACTTCACCAAACACAATACCTGGGTTCATTCCCACTTTGCACTCCTTCACAAAAAAATCGCGCAATTGTGAATCCGTCATATTCAGTTGGCGACAATCCAACCACAGTAAATAGGTAGCCTCAGGTTTAATGAGCTTTATTTGCGGAATATTTTTTTGTAGATACTCCGCCACGAAATCGCGTGTGGCTTCTAAATATTGCATTAATGCATTAAGCCACTCGTCGCCCTCACGATAAGCTGCTTCAAACGCCACAATGCTACAAGGATTACTATTGCCCACATGTAGCGATTCAAACACCTGCTTCATAGCTTTGCGCTGTACAACATTGGGAATAATAAGTGCAGACAAACCCAATCCGGGAATATTAAAGGTCTTGTTAGGCGCAATGGTGGTAATGATTTTATCGCCAGGTTGCGCTAAGCGCCCCAGCATAATATGAGTGGATTCCGAATAAATTAAATCGGCATGAATATCGTCGGATAAAATTGTTAAATCGTATGCGCGAGCAATGCGCAAAACTTCTTGCAACTCTTGCTCGTTCCATACGCGGCCTACCGGATTATGCGGCGTACATAGCATTAATAATTTCGCACCCTGTTGAGCACAAGATTCTAAATGTGCAAAATCCATTTCATAGTGGCCATTCACTTCACGCAAAGGGTTCAAGAGTAATTTTCGATTGTTCGTTGTGACCGCAGAAAAGAAAGGAAAATAAACCGGCGGCTGCACAATTACGCCTTCACCCTCTTTCGCAAACGCTTGCACCGCCGCAAATAAAGACGGAACAACACCCGGTGCCATCAAAATCCACTCGCGCTCAATCTTCCAATGGTGGCGACGCTCAAACCAATTGATAATAGATTGATAAAGACTTTCAGGATAAAGCGTATAACCAAACACCGGATGATTGATTCGCTCCTGCAACGCGCGAGTCACGCACCCAGGCACCGCAAAATCCATATCTGCCACCCATAAAGGCGATACATCCTTAGTACCAAAATAGTGTTGGCGGCCGTCGAACTTTACGGAATTGGTATTTTCGCGGGAGATGGGTTCATCGAAATTGAATAACATGACCTAAACCTTTTAATATTAAAACAGCCGCTTTCTTAAACTTAGCGAATCAGATTTACAAGGCTTTCTTTTTCAAATGCTCAATCTGATCGCGCAATTTACCTGCAACTTCAAACTCTAAATCTTTTGCGGCCTGGAACATTTGTTTTTCGAGTAGCTCAATCGACTTCCAAAGATTTTTTGGGTCAATATTCACGGCATACTTCCCTTGCTTTTCTGCAACAGCGGCGCGATTGCGTGCGGCGCGACTACCTGCGCCCGGCACTACGGAAGTCTCCATAATATCCTGCACGTTTTTGCGAATACCTTTAGGCGTAATATTATGCAATTTATTATGGGCGACTTGTTTTTCGCGGCGGCGCTCGGTTTCGTCGATTGCACGTTTCATTGAATCGGTAATTTTGTCGGCATATAGAATTGCTTTACCATTTAGGTTACGCGCAGCGCGGCCGATGGTTTGAATTAACGAACGATCTGAACGTAAAAAACCTTCTTTATCCGCATCAAAAATGCATACCAGTGAAACTTCTGGCATATCTAAACCTTCACGCAATAAGTTAATACCCACCAGCACATCAAACTCACCCATGCGGAAATCGCGAATAATTTCTACACGCTCTACGGTATCAATATCCGAATGCAAATAGCGCACGCGCGTGCCATGCTCTTGTAAATATTCGGTGAGATCTTCGGCCATGCGCTTAGTCAGAACTGTAATAAGTACACGCTCATCTTTCTCTACACGAATACGAATTTCAGACAGCGCATCGTCAACCTGTGTGCCTGCTGGGCGAATTTCAATTTCGGGGTCAACCAAACCTGTGGGGCGCACAATTTGTTCAACCACTTGCCCCTGATATTCGGCTTCGTACTTTCCTGGCGTTGCGGATACAAAAATCATTTGCGGTGCTAATCGTTCCCACTCATCAAAACGCATGGGGCGATTATCTAGTGCGGAGGGTAAACGGAAACCGTATTGCACCAATGTTTCTTTGCGTGAGCGGTCGCCTTTATACATAGCGCCAATTTGCGAAACAGTTACGTGAGACTCGTCAATCACTAGTAGTGCATTGGAAGGCAAATAATCAAATAAGGTAGGTGGAGCTTCGCCCGGTTGGCGGCCAGACAAATAGCGTGAATAGTTTTCAATGCCGTTGCAATAACCCAGTTCTTGCATCATTTCCAAATCGTAACGCGTGCGCTCTTCCAAACGCTGAACTTCAATTAACTTATTGTTTTCACGCAATTGTTCGAGGCGGCCACGTAACTCTTCTTTGATTTGGTCAATAGCCTCTACAATTGTTTCACGCGGTGTAACATAATGTGATTTTGGGTAAATACTAATGCGCGGAACCTTATGCTGTACTTCGCCAGTAAGCGGATCAAATATAGAAATATTTTCGATTTCATCATCAAATAATTCTACTCGCACGGCATCGCAATCTGAATCGGCTGGGTAAATATCAATAACATCACCGCGCACACGATAATTAGCGCGATAAAAATCCACATCGTTACGCGTGTATTGCAACTCGGCCAAGCGACGCAAAATAGAACGCTGATCAATTTTTTCGCCACGCACAAGATGCAACAACATTTTCATATAAGCTTCAGGATCGCCCAAGCCATAAATGGCAGAAACCGTTGCCACTACAATTGCATCTTTGCGCTCCATTAATGCTTTGGTAGCAGACAAACGCATTTGCTCAATGTGTTCATTCACCGAGGAATCTTTTTCAATAAAGGTATTGGAGGAAGGAACATAAGCTTCCGGCTGATAATAATCGTAATAGGAAACGAAATATTCCACCGCGTTGTTAGGAAAAAATTCTTTGAACTCACCGTAAAGTTGCGCCGCTAGCGTTTTATTGTGCACCATAATCAAGGTTGGACGCTGGACCTTGGCGATGACATTAGCGATGGTAAATGTTTTACCGGAACCGGTGACACCAAGCAGAGTTTGATGCGCCAAACCTGCCTCTATACCCTGCACTAATCCAGCAATAGCTGCAGGTTGATCGCCAGCGGGTTTAAATTCACTCTGTACAACAAATTGTTTAGACATAATTTTTTAATCAAAAAAATAACAAGAAAATAAGTGGTTTAGGATAACCAAAGCGCCCTGACAAAAAGTGTCAGTAGTTAAACTTTTTTACCTTTACAGGCCTTTAAGTACAGGCGCGCGGTAAATACTCTTTAAAAATCTCTGCGAGCTTTCTACTCGCAGGCCCTGCAAATTCTTTATCGGCAAAGGTTAAGTAGACTGCGCCTTCCCGCTCTGAGCCCACTTCGACCGGCAAATATTTTAAAGTGCCAGCCTCAATATCGTCTTTGGTGTAAGCATCGGGCAGCCAGGCATAACCCAAGCCCATGCGAATGGCATCCAACGACGTTTTAATGTGACTTACCGTCCAACGCTGATCCGCCTCTTGCCAACCCACCGTATGGCGACGGTATTGTCCAGAATCGCGTACAACAATTTGCCGATGTTGGCGCATATCTTCATAGGTCACGGGTCTGCCTAAAAGTTGCAAGGGGTGATCGCTACTCGATACT
>CAUOQW010000278.1:0-4346 GCA_963506825.1 uncultured Cellvibrio sp. | reverse complement strand
GTCTACCTATCAAGAAGGCTACCCCGATATTGTTAATATCCGTGCTCAAATTGCAGAGCTGGATGCCCTTATCGAAAAGCGAAAAGCATCCGGGGAAGTGTTTGGCAGCGGCGAAAAGTCACTCAATCCGCTCTATGAAGAATTGCGCAAACAACTCTCGGTTGCCGAGGTAGATTTGAGGGCGCAGCGTCGTCGCATGGAGTCTTTATTAAGTTTACAAGGTCAAGAGCGCGGACGAGCCGAACGTGTTGCATCAAATCAAGCAGAGTTCTCTGAGTTAACAAGAGACTATGAAGTAACACAAAAAGTCTACAACGATCTTTTAGCACGTAAAGAAAATGCGCGTATTTCCATGACTCTTGACCAAGAAGGGCAAGGCATTAGTTACAGAATCCAAGAGCCTGCTGTCTTTCCTTTAAAGCCCACAGGCTTAGGGTTTATGGTGTTTGTAATTCTTGGTCCTCTGTTAGGTGCATTGCTGCCCATATTGTTGCTGGTGGCCTATGTGCTGTTAGATCCGCACTTACGCTCCGCACGTGCACTACAAAAACAATTGCCGCCAGAAATTGAAATGCTGGGCGTTATTCCACACTACAACACTCCACTAGGCGAGCGACTATTGAAGAAAGATATGATTTCAATTTTTGCAATAGCGGGTGTGGGTATGGCTCTTTACGTAGCACTTGCCGTTTATTGGCAAGTTGCACATGGTTAAGGTGAATAATATGGGTAACGATAAAGAGCATAATCTGCGCGAGCTTATAGAAAGCATTGATGACGAGTTAACGGAATCAACAGATAACCCAGTGAAGCTGGCTGTGCAGGAGCATCGTAAGCGCGAACAAATCAAAAATATGGCCTTGCCTGCGCTCTGGAGTCAAGATGAGCTCTATGAGAAAAAAGTTATTTTTACTGGCATGCGTCAGCGCGATTTGCTCAACGCGTTTCGTGAAATCAGAATCAAACTGCTGCAAAAAAGTAAATCAGACAACATTGTTGTTTTAGTTGCATCCGTAAGTAACGAAGGCGGTTCCAGTTTTGTTGGGTTCAATCTGGCAGCAACCTTTGCATTGGATCAACAAAAAACAGCACTCTATGTGGATTGTAATCCTTATTCTTCTGCTGCAGATCGCTACATAGTAACGCCCGTTGAATTGGGCTTAACTCATTATTTAACCGATTTTTCTATTCAACTTAAGCGCATTATTTACCCCAGTGGTGTTGAGCGTTTAAGAGTTATCCCGTCGGGTGGTTCAAGTGAATCGGCGGCAGAATTTTTTAACTCAAAACGTATGGAAGTGTTGGTACAAGAAATTAGAAGTCGCTATCCAGATCGGTTTATTGTGCTGGATGCGCCGGCAATTCAACAATCAACAGAAGCAAGAATTTTGGCTCAATACTGTGACCATGCTGTCTTGGTTGTGCCTTTTGGCAAAGCAGTGACCGATGAAGTTTTGGCGGGCATTGATGCAGTAGGTAAAGAAAAATTCGCAGGTCTGGTATTCAACCACTAAAAATTCGCTGACGCATATAAGGACCGAGCAAATGAAATCCGCCCAGCAAGTGTTAATGTGTTCTCTGATCTTTTTGCCTGTTGCCAATGCGCAGGCGAAAGACGCCAGCGTTAATGGGTTGAATTTTGGAATTTCAGCAGACTACAGTTCTACGGATAACGCTAAGCATACTTCGGTGGAAGATCTTAAAATCACCGAAGGGCAAGGTTTGTATAGCGCTAGTGTTGGTGCGCGCTACCAAAATGAATGGAGCAAGCTAATTTCTGACTACGAGGCGCGCAAAGAAACTTTTCAACACGATTCTCAGCCAGATGCAACCGAGCTTGAAGGAAAAACACAACTTACTTTAGGCAATGATTTCCAGCCATTGAGCTTGACCTTAGGTCATAGCCGAATTGCCATGCTCGACTCTCCAGAGGCCATAGATTTAGCAAGAAATCGAGATACGCAAGAAATAATTACAATTGCACCAGCTGTGAAAACCAATTTTAGTGCGGCTGATTCATTTATGGTGATGGGCACTTATTCCGACGTCTCTTACAAAAAAGAGCAACAAAAACAATCCGAACAACAAGGCCTGCAAATGGCTTGGATTCACGGCGTAAGCAAAACAGACACCATACAACTCACCGCGCAATATGCAGAGACCACATTTGAATTTGTACCGCAAGCGGACTACCAGTTACAGAGTGCAAGCGCTCAATATAGCGTTAGTCTGAAACGACTTAATTACACCCTACAGGCGGGCTATAACAGAGCGGAATCAAAAATATCAGCTGAAGACTTTAGTAGCCCTACCTATAACATTGAAGCATCTTATATCTCCGGCACACACACGTTTGCATTAGTGTTAGCAGAATCCATTACCGATTCGTCAATGGGGGGAGGCAGCTCATCTTTTGGTGGTTTGGGTAACACCAGCGGCGCTCCCGCAAAAGGTGTAGGTATAGATCTTATCAACGTGCGCAAGACGAATTTTTCGTGGGCCACATCTGCCTTCTGTGAACGCTGTAACTTTGGTTTAAACGCAACGCACTTGGCGCAGGATTATAAAGAGCTGAACGAAGATGGCGATGAGTATAGCGCCGGCACACATTTTAAATATAACTTCACTCGCACGGTATCAATCGATTTTAGCTACACCCATCGCGAGCGTAACTTTTCTGCCGAGGGTGATCGTACAGACTTCACAAGTGAGGATGTAAAACTAGGGCTCAATTACGCAATTACGCGTGGTTTGCAATTGGAGCTCTATGCAAATCAAGAAAAACGAAAGTCAGTGTTGGACGTGCAAAATTACCAAGAAAACATTATCGGATTAAATCTTTCCTACCATTTTTAATAGAAGACAAGGCGCTGCATAAAATAGCCTAGGGGATCAGCATGAAAAATTATAACGAACAGCAACTCGCAGTGAAAAAATTTCTGAAACACTTCGCGGTGATTTCTGTTGTCTCAGCGAGCTTAATTTTGGTGTCATGTAGTGATGATAAGGGTGTAGATAAAGAGGGAGCGGCAAGGCACTTAACCTCAGCAACAACCTATCAAGGCCAAGGTCAATTTCATGCGGCTATGCTTGAGGCAAGAAACGCAGTAGAGAAAGATCCGAGCAACCCCGCCAGCTTTTTGGTTTTAGCAAAAATTTATAATCAAGTGGGCTCATTCGACGCATCGCAAAAACTACTTGAATCAGTGAATAAAAAAATGCCCAGCGTCAACTTAGAGCTGGCTGAAAGTTATATCAATAACAATAAATTCCGTTCCGCCATTAATGTTCTCAACGACTATGTTGTGGATGAAGCGGTAGATCCGGCATCGGCCGTGCGCAAGCAAGCGATTTTGGCGCAAAGCTATACTCGCCTTGGTGACAAAGCTGGCTATGAAAAAGCTGTCGAGGCATTAACTAAAATGCCCAATACAAAAAATGAACTCATTATCATCGATGCAGACTATCTTGTTTCGCAAGGCAATAAAGAAGCTGCTGCCGCCAAATTGGAAATGTTAGCAAAGAGTGAAAATCTTAGCGCTAAGCACTATCTCTTGTTGGGTAATTTTGCTTTGCAAAATAATCAATATGATAAAGCGGAAGATTTTTTTACCAAAGCGATTGGCTTATTGCCCAATACGGATGTAATGACAGTTGAGCGACGTATAGTTTTGGCACAGCTCACTGAATCGTTGATATTGCAAGGGCGCACCAGCGAGGCTTATCGCTATCAAAAAATCCTTGCCGATGAAAACCCAGATGGAAAGATTGCACAACAAAAATTCAACGATGCGATGGAACTCTATCGTCAAGGTAAGTTTGTAGAAGCCGAAAAGCTATTGAGCGAAATAAGAAATCAATTTCCACAAGATAAAAACAGCGCAATGTTATTGGGCTTGGTGCAATTCCAGCAAGGTCAAGATAGTCAAGCGATAGAATTGTTTGATAAATATATTGATACAGAAACTGCATCTTCAACCCTTATTCAAACCGCAGCCATTGCTAAGTTTCGTTCAAAGAAAATGGATGAAGCCGTAGCTATGTTAAAGAAAGCGGTTGATGCACAACCCAATAATGCCGATATTCTGGCCACCTATGGCCTGGCATTACTCGATCTTTCACCCAATAGTGATGAAGGCCAAAAAGCCTTAGAAAAAAGTTTAGCGCTCAACCCTGAAAAACATCGCTTGCGTTTAGCCTTGGCAAAACGTCATTACGCAATGAAAAATCCGGAGCAGGGCATAGCGCAATTAAGAGCTGCCTATCAAGCTGTACCGCTAGATTTTGTGGTGCAGGAAGCCTATATCAAAGCACTCATGCAAGCGGGAAAATATGAAGAGCTTAAG
>CAUOQW010000277.1:0-4358 GCA_963506825.1 uncultured Cellvibrio sp. | reverse complement strand
TGTGCAGAAACAGCGCGGCCGAATCGGGTTTGGCAGTTTTGTAAGCCTCAAACACGCCTTGCCCCAAGCCTATGGCGGTTTCGGCCATGGCGATAAACACCACGGGTTCGGGTAAATCCGTGGGTATGCGCGCCGCTAAATCTTCATGCATGGCCAGCATGGTGCTGGGCGTCACTGGCCAGTGTTTGCCCAAAACCTTGCTCATAAACAGAAAGCCGCGCTTGGGGTTGGCGCGCGCAGCAAAGCCGATTAGGTCATCCAGCGCAAAAGTGCTTGTCTTTGCAGCGAGCTGCATATGACCAGTGGGCAGATCAACGGAGCGAGTTTCGGTTCGACTCGTCGTGCTCGCTTCTTTATCTAAGGATTGGGCTGCAAGGCTCATGCAAAGTCTCTTATTGCAAAATAACGGGTTGCGACATTTCCGTTACGCGAATGCCATTTTTGAGCACAGGGATTTCTAATCCTTCAAATCCGCGATCAAAACCTACCAGCATGAGGTAGGGCAGGTTAGCGCCCGCAAGGCAGGCCATGCCGATACCGCCGGACATACGCGCGTTGATTTCCAGCAGGCGCAAACCATTGCGGCCTTCGCGGAATTGGGCGTTGAATATGCCGTTCAAGTTGTACTGCGCGGCCAGCTCAGCGGCACAGGTTTGGATATCGTCGCGCAGATCAATGGTCTGACCATGACCAATCAAGAGCGATTTTTTGCGCGGCACGGCGCAAATTAAACGGCCATTATCGGCAAGGCAGTCCACGCTGTATTCGTGGCCATCGAGATATTCCATCAGCAACATGCTGCGGAAATTGCCCATACTGACGATGCCACGGCGAAAATCGTCCACGCCCATTTGGTATTGCACGCCTTCCATCAACAACTGCGCACTGGAGCGCGCTTCGTTGAGCACGCTAAAGCCCAAACCATAAACGGAGATGGCGGGTTTTACGCACAGAATTGGGTGGCGCTCGCGCAAATCGGCGTAGGCGGTTTCAAATTGTTCCATATTTTCAAACTGCGTAAATTCGGCGGGCGGTGCCAGCGGCAGTTTTACATGGTGATAAAACGCGGCTTTATCGTTCAGCAATTCAATCGTTTGCTGATCGGCAACGCTGAGTACACGAGTGCCCTGTGCGGCAAATTTTTCTTTGTTGGCGCTGATTAAACCAGCTTCTTTGCCCGGTACAAAAATCGCAATGTTCTGATCGCGACAGAATTCCAAACACCACTCTACATAGGCTTTGCCAATGAGTTTATTGGGTTCGATTGCAGATTCATCTGCGGCCAAAAATACCGGTGAGAAGGCTTTGGTGTGGGTACAGAGAATATGGTATTCGCGAGAAGTATCCGCCGCACGAATAAGGCGGATGGCTGCGGCTACTGAAGAAAACGTTTTATTAAACCAAACACGCAGCATGGAGTTACCTTAGTAAAAAGCTGAAATTAAATATTTGAGAGTTGGCGTTGGTGCAAAGCCCCTCACCCTAACCCTCTCCCAGAGGGAGAGGGGACTGGCGCGTACCACGTTCGAGAGTGCTTCTAACTCCCTCTCCCTTTGGGAGAGGGTTGGGGTGAGGGCTAGGGCAAAAAATTAAAGGTGCGGGGTGATTTGTGCAATCAAATCGCCAAAGGTGCGGCCGTTGCCAGTCTCGCCAATCGCATGCATTTTCCACTCGCCATTGTGACGGTAGAGTTTGGCCATGATTTGTGAGTTGTGGTTGCCCAAGGTCGTCAGGTTAAAGCGCGCGACTTCTTGATTGTTGCTGGCATTAACGATGCGGCAAGTGGCGTTGTCCACTTGTGAAAAGTTTTGGCCGGTAAAGCTATTTACCGTGAATACCAAGCTTTTTACGTTAGCTGGAACGCTGGTCAGGTTAACAATGATTTGCTCATCATCGCCGTCGCCTTCACCGGTACGGTTGTCGCCAGTGTGAATAATTGAGCCGTCTTTAGACTTAAGCTGTCTGAACCATACTACGTCGGTTTGGTTGTTTTGTTCGTCAAACATAACGCATGACGCATCCAAGTCGATTTCTTGTGAGCCGCCACCAAAACCAAACAGACCTTTTTTCTTCACTGGGTCCCAACCGAGGCCCATGATAATTTGGGTCAATTGGGTACCCGCTTCTTTATCGAGAGAGATTTTTTGACCTTTAGAAAGATTAAGAGCCATGATGTTTTCCTTTAAATAAATTATTGATGGTTGTTAATGCGAGTGACTGAGCCTTGCGTCTTTTGTTGGGCTGGAGCTTGCGCTCTAGCGTTGCCCGCCTAGTGCTTTGCTAACCCAACTGGCGAATGAGTCGCGGTTGCGCGAGCACACACAAATTTTGCCTGAACCACTAAAACGTAAAACAATACCTTCGCCGCTTTTAGCACTGTTGACCAGATTGCCAATCATGCCACCCAAACCACCACCGCTAGCGGTGGTTACAGACACTTCGTAACGCAAACGGCTATCCCAACAAACCACATGGGTATTATCGATAATCACATCTTTGCCTGGTTCAACATCCAACTGAAACATGGAGCCAAAACCTGATACGACAACCTGGCCGATACCCGAAGTCTCCATCACAAAGAAACCGCCAGAGCCTGCAAACAAAGCGCTGCCGATATTCTGGGTGCGCACTTTCATTTCGGTTTTATCGGTTGCTGCCACAAAGGCGCCATCGTTCAAGGTGTATTGGCGTTCGCCAATATCCAGAATTTGAATGGCACCGGGCATGCCGGGCGATAACAGACAATCACCATCGCCGCCAGTTGCTTCAATGTGTTGCTGAAACAGGGATTCGCCATTGGCAAAGCGGCGCATAATCGCGCTGCCGAGACCGCCGGTCATCTTGCCTTTGAGTTCGAGAGTGGAATCCATCATCACCATCGCGCCCGATTCACAATAAATTTTCTCACCTCTCGTCATGGATACATGCAGAAAGGGATCTATTTCACCGGTTGACGTAAATGTAGGCATTTAAAAATATCCTGGTAATTAAGATGTCTAGCGCCAGAGTAAAACAGGCTCACAATGTGCCGAAAATAAGGCCTCTAGTGATAGAGGTGGCACCCTGTGAACCTGCAACTACGAACGGCAAATACTAACGAATAGCAATTAAGCGTCGATACCGAAAGAACGAGCCAAAGGCGCCAAACCACCGGCAAAACCTTGACCGATGGCTTTGAACTTCCACTCAGCGCCAGCGCGGTAGATTTCACCAAAGATCATGGCAGTTTCAACTGAGCTGTCTTCAGATAAGTCGAAACGTGCGATTTCCTTGTTATCGCCACCGTTGATGCAACGGATAAATGCTTTAGAAACCATACCGAAGTTTTGGTTACGTGCAGCAGCATCGTGAATGGTTACGCATACGGAAATTTTATCCACGTCTGCAGGTACTTTATCCAAATCGATGGTTACAGTTTCGTCATCGCCATCGCCTTGGCCAGAGCGGTTGTCGCCGCTGTGCGCTACTGAACCATCAGCTGATTTCAAGTTGTTGTAGAAAATGAAGTCAGCGTCTGAGCGCGCTTTGCCGGTAGCGTTCAATAAAAATACGCTGCCATCGAGGTCGAATTCTTTACCGTCGGTAGCGCGTGGATCCCAGCCCAAGCCAACCAAAAGCTTTTTCAAACCGGGCGCTTCTTTGTTTAAATTTACGTTGCCGCCTTTCTGTAAACTAATAGCCATTTTTAATACTCCTTAGGTTTTTTGAGAAAATTTTCGTTAAGTAAAATGTTTCGTTAATTTAAAAGGGTGGAACTCAATAATGTCTAAATTGGTAACGCTTAAATCTATTATGGGTTTGCGACCCTAGCCATTCAAGCTAGCAATATGAGTAGGGGCGCATTACCGGATTACAAGGTTAAACTCAAAAAAATGACACTTCTTTAGTTGGCTTCCGCATGCTTGCGTTTGTAGATGACCGACGAAATAACGGCTGCCACAATAAAGCCCACGCCAACCAGACCGGTAAACAGCTCAGGTACGTGCTGGTGAATTGAGACGAACATGATGATGGCCAAGATGCCGATAGCGTAGTGAGCACCGTGTTCAAGGTAAATATATTCTTGCAAAGTACCTTTCTTGACCAGATAGATGGTCATGGAGCGCACAAAAATCGCACCAATCGCTAAGCCCAGCATAATAATGACTACGTCTTTGGTGATCGCAAAGGCAGCAATTACACCATCGAAGGAGAAGGACGCATCTAGAATTTCCAAATACACAAACGCCATAGCACCACTACGTTTTGCCACGCTGACTGCAGCTTCACCGGCCTCTTCGTCTTCAAATAAGCCACCTAAACTATCTACCACCACATAGAGCACTAAGCCCCACACGCCCGACATTAAAACGGTCGCT
>CAUOQW010000276.1:0-4365 GCA_963506825.1 uncultured Cellvibrio sp. | reverse complement strand
TGAATCATCCGCGCCTAACCCATCCAAGCCCACGTCACGGGAGCCAACTTCATCAATCCATGATCGGCGGTGTGAAGCTTTCATCCTGACCTCTCAGTTCCGGATTTATTGCTGCAGCGCAGCGCCTAGCAAACGTACGCCGACCCCACGCAAACTGTTGCAAATGGTTTCAACCTCTTGCAAACGTGAGATATTTTCTTGTACTACCACCAGTGCCGCGCCGGATTGCGCGGCAATTAATTGCGCATCCTTAATGCGATTTAGAGGCGGGGTATTGATGATGATGACTTCAAAATGGATCGCCAGCTCTTGTAACTTTTCTGCGTAATACTTACTTGCCAACAACTCCTGCGGGTTGGGCGCTTCCGTGCCCGCCGCTAGCACCCATAGCGAACCCAGCGCAGGAATGGCAATTGGCTCTACCAATGACCGCTCTGCAATCAGGTCTGATAAACCGGGGTTTCGCTCGTTACAGCCAAATAGCTTGTGCAGTTGGGGCGATCTTAAGTTGGCGTCTACTACTAGGGTACTAAGACCAAGTTGGGAAAAGGTAATTGCTAAATTGGCGGCTGTGGTAGCTATGCCGACTGCATCTTCTGCGCCCACAATTGCGAGACTTAAATGTTCCCCGCGATTGAAATAGCGCAGCAAAAGTTCACTGCGCAAGCTGCGCAATGCTTCAGTTTGTGGGCTATCAGGTTGAAATGCGGCCACCAGAGTTGGTGCCAAGTCGCTATTGCGGTCGGGCGGAGTGGTATAGGCAAATTGTTCGGCTAATACCCTATCTATATCTTCGCGCTGCACTAGGCCCAGCATGAGGGCAGCATCGCCAAAACGCAGGTTCTGTTCGTTTTGCACGGCGATAATGGATTTGAATTCCTCGCGGGTGATTTTGCCGCGGCTTTCTAGCATGCGGCCGATTTTATTAACCACCTCGTGATTGAAAACATCTGAGCGCACAGGTGTGGTTGGCGCGGCTTGGGCAACTTCGTTCATTGCATTACCCCTTTAGAGAAAAATCTGTTGCTAGAGAAGGACGGGCGGTTCTGCACAGGAGGTAGGTAGGCCAGCACTGGCAAGCCCAAGCCCTGTTCCAAATCTTGCGTATTGCGCACGCGCCTATCCATCCACTCCCGGCTTAAGGCGGCAGCAATACCGAGTAACAAACCCGCTAAGGTGCCGAGTACCAAATTCATAAGAGTGCGCGGTGTTGTAGGGCGGGTGGGGGCAATGGCGGTGTTGAGGATGGAGATGTCGGTGAGTGCAACCTGACTCTCAAGTTTGGTTTGAGTGGCGCGCGCTAAGGCGGCGTCATAGGCGGCTTGGGCGTTATCCACTTCCTGCTGCAACAGCGTCAATTCATTGCGGTTGCGACTAAATTGCAGCACACGCTCTTTCTGTGCAGCCAGCTCAGCTTTTAACTGTTGTTCGCGGCTTTGCGATAACTCAACCGATGAGCGCACACTCCCATTAATAAAACGCAAGGCTTGCGCGAGTTGAGCATTTAAGGATTCCACCTCGCCTTGGGTTTGGCGATATTGCGGGTGGTTTTCACCTACGCGCGTCAATAAATCACTAAGTCTCGCTTGCGCCTGGGCAAGTTCACTGGAGAGTCGTTGCACTTGCGGGTTATCCAAGGCTTGGGCAGGTAGGGCACCGCGAGTTCCCGTGATTTGATTATTGCGCGTGGTGTTATTGAGTCGTTCGTTTTGCGCGGCAATCAGCATGGAGGATAACTCAGCCAATTTTGCCGATTCCAAATCAAGCCGGTCAGGGGTAACCAGAATGTCGTGCTTCTCTTGATAAGCCGACAAAGCATTTTGCTTTTCAATCAAACTGGTGCGCAAGCTCGCTAATTGTTGATCGTACCAGCGGGTAATTTGCTTGGCGGGTTCAATACGCAGGTCGAGATTGGTTTGGATGTAAGCTTGCGCGAACGCATCAGCAATTTGCGCGGCAAGCGCAGGGTTGTGGGCATTAAACCCTATATTCAACACATTACTTTCACGTTCCGAATCGACCACTAAACCTTTATTTAAATAGTTGATTAAGGCTTTGCGGCGGCTGGGCTCTTCATCGGGAAGCTTAAGTTCGCGCGCTAAAATCGTGTTGCTCATCAGTTTGGATTGATCAATCACTTTATTGGCAACATTGCGGCTGCGAATAATTTCCGCTTGGGTTACTAAATAACCTGCCATCACCCGGGTCGCTGTAGCTTGCCCACTAATCGGATCTTGCGCTTTACCATCCACAATCAAATCGGTGCTGGCCAAATAAAGTTTGGGTGTCAGCAGCGTTAATAAAATGGTTAAGGCAATCACGGCTAAGGCGGTGCCTGCAATGATCATGCGGCGCGCCCACAAAATCCGTAACAAGGTGTTAAGGTTCAAGGTGTGAAAGTTCATGGTAGTGGTTCCTTAAATTTGCTAACGCGTAAAACAAACGTCCTGCTTAGAACAGGCTTTCCTGAACGACCATGACATCGCCATCCAGCACCTTGTCGTCGGGTTTGGCCTTAAGTTCTTTCACTGAGCCGTCGGCTTGTTTGCGATAAAGCTTGGCGGAGCGCTCACTGGCGCGGGCAGTTGGGCCGCCTGCAACGCCAATGGCTTGCATTACGTTTAAGGGGCGGTCTAAGGCGTACATGCCGGGGGTGCGAACTTCACCGCTCACATAAAAACGGTCGGCGTGAGGGATATACAAGGTGTCGCCATCCTGCAGCCACACCACAGGTGTGGTATCGGCCTCGCGCCCCATCAACTTTTGTAAATCGTATTCGCGGCGCTCTTGGCGACCATTGGCATCGGTGCGGACCAGAATCAGGCGCTCGCTACCGGAATCGGCAATACCGCCTGCCCAGGCGATAGCTTGGGTAAGCGAGGTTGAACCCTCCAGCACTAATTTTCCGGGGCTGTTTACCTTGCCTAAAATAGAAACCACTTGGCTGCGATACTTGGTGACCAGCAGATTCACTTGCGCGCTTTTCAGAAAGTTGCCGCTTTGATAGCGTTCGGCAATAAGTTTTGCTGCATCGCCACTGCTGCGGCCCGCAATTTTAACCGCGCCTAATAAAGGCACTTCAAGCGTGCCGTCGCTGTTGATTTGACTTTCGGTCGTTAATTCGGGTTGGCCGTATACACTGAGGCGAACCTCATCACCAGCACCCATTGAATATTTAGACTGGGCATGGGCAGCGGGTATAAACATGACCGCTAAGAACAATCCCGTCATCCATCGTTGCGTGCTATTCATTCGGTCTTTCCTTCTTTTTACAATTCAGATTCGCGTGGACTTTGTAACAAAAAGAAACGAATAGGCTCTGTGCGGCAACACACCTAGCCTTTTTAATGCGCCATATGTGACGTTTAAATATGCATTTGTCAGCGACGAATAGGGATTTATAAATGACATATTTACTTAGTTATTAAATCTATATCATTTAATATTTATCGATAAACGATAAAAAATAGTTGTAATTCATTTTTGCGATGATATTCTTAGGCTTCCAAACCTTACAGCCCGGGAGGCTTACATGAACGTTCAGAAGCATGAGCGCATCGCGCAGATCAAAAAACTCAGCGGTTATATGGCCATAGTGCTGCGGTGGGTGGTTTATTTATTGAAAGTTGCATGGCCGCTCGCGGTTATATCGGCTTTAGTGGGGGATAAATTCACCTTGACGCTAGCTGAGAACACCCACCTTACGTTTGATGACGCAAATTATGTGCATAGAGCGCTGGCAGTGGTGTTGATCTCCGTTTCGCTGTTTTTTGGCATAAAAATCATGAGTCACTTTCGCGATTTAATGCAGCATTTTCACCAAGGTGAAATTTTTAATAGCGAAGCCATAGTTCATGCGCGCAAGGCTTTATTTAATGCGTTCCTGATTTGGGGGATAAACTTAGCACTTCAATTTGGTGTTTGGCTGTGCACACTGACAAATGTTTTGTTGCCGAATACGGGTGCCAAGCAAGGTTTAAAGACTACTGTGGGCTTTGATGGTGACATTTTTCTTGGCTTGATATTTTTTGGCCTTATGTATCTTCTGTTATGGGCGCTGGAAATTGGCCGCGATCTTAACGAAGAATCTGAATTAACAATTTAAGGAGAATCGTATGCCCATCATTGTTAATTTGGATGTGGTGCTTGCACAACGAAAAATGCGGTTAAATACCTTGGCGGAATTGGTAGATATCACGCCACAAAATTTATCTGTACTGAAAACTGGCAAAGCCAAAGCCATACGCTTTGACACGCTGGAGAAAATTTGTGAAGTCCTAGAGTGCCAGCCCGGTGACATTTTGGCCTACACCAAAGACGCAGTTCCCGACGCCTAAAAATCTAACTCCCCTATATGTTTCAGTC
>CAUOQW010000275.1:0-4365 GCA_963506825.1 uncultured Cellvibrio sp. | reverse complement strand
CTGCACTACACTGGATAAAGAACTGTGTCTCCCACTTATGCGAGTGGGCTTTATCGCTGTGAGATCAACGATGGATTTAGAAAATAAGCGGCTGTACTCCTGGCTGCCTTGGGTCGCATTACTCTTAATCACGGGCTTATTTGTGGTGCTATTGCACACTGAGTGGGCGCAAGAAGAGTCTGAGTGGCAGCAACATTTGGGTTTGCAGCAAGCGGCTGCAAAAACGGCGCTTGAGGTATCGCAACAGGATTTGTTGCGGCAGGCAGAGGTGTTTGCTCAGTTGGTTGCAAAAGACCCGGTCGTCATTGCCAAGGTGCGCCAAGCACTGCTAACCCACACCCGCGAAGGCAGCAATGGCGGCGCAGAACAGAGCGCAGTGCTGCGCACAGAATTACAAACAATATTGGCTCCTTATTGGGGGCATTTACGAGTTTTAGGTGCGCGTGAGTTCAATCTCCATTTCGGTACGAGCACTTTTCTGCGAAATCATCACCCAGAGCGTTTTGGCGATGATGTAACACCTTTTAGGCCATTATTGGTGTCGGTACTTGAGAGCGGAAACCCTGCTAGTGGCATGGAAGTTGGACGTTACGGTGCAAATTACCGCGCCTTGGTTCCCATCAAATTTGCTGATCTACCCGCAAGCGAACCTAAGGTGGTACTGGAGGTCGGGCTGGCCTTGTTGCCGTTAAATCGAGTGGCTGAAAAACAGGGGCAGGCAGTACTGATCAGTGCGGAGCTCGCAACGAATTTATTGTGGGGCAGTGCGCAGCAAGCCGTTTTAGAAAACTCCAGCTATCGCCACAGCCAATGGTACGTGGAAAGCTACAACCACCCGCTGGTAAAGGAATGGCAGGCCGAAGGTCTATTGAACAAGTTGCCCATGGATACAGCTGCCCCTTGGGTGATAGAAATGCAGGATAAAAGCTATTTACTAGGGGTGGTTCGGCTAGCGGGGTTCAGTTTGCCGCATGCGCCTATGGCATCTCCCAAAACCGTTATTTTAAGTTGGTCTGATATTACCCTTGAGCAAGCTGCAAGAGCTGTGGAGCGTCGTTCCCTAGCCTTTAAATGTTTTTATTTATGGCTGTTATCGCTCGCGGTGCTATGGGTGTTGTTTTATTTTAATCGTCGTCATGTGGTGCAATTACTGCGCGAACACAGCCAACAATTGCGCAGCGAGCGCGATCTTAGCGAGCAGGCGCGTCAGCGTTTGACCTTGGCCTTAGCCAGTAGCGCATCGGGGTTTTGGGAGTGGGATATTGTTACCAATCGCTCGATCTTCTCCAAAGAGTGGCGCGAATTGTGCGGTGTTGAAGATGATATTAAGAATGATGTTGAAGCTTGGTTAGATCGCCTGCACCCCAGCGATAGGCGTTCAAGTTACAACGAAATGATTCGCCATATAAAAGGCGAAACGTCCATGTTTGAAAGTGAATATCGTGTGCGAGTCGGCGATGACAGCTATAAATGGATTTTCAGCCGGGGCAAGGTAGTCGAGTGGCTTCCCGATGGCAAAGCGGCGCTGATGATGGGCGTTTACACCGATATAACCGACCGCAAAAAAAATGAAATTATTGTCATTCGTCAACAGGCTGCGCTGCGTGCGCTCAATGAAATTGCATCCATTCCTATTTTTGATGCGGAAGAACAATTGCGCAGCGCGCTTGCGATTGGCTCGCGTTATTTAGGTTTACCCTCCGGCAGTGTTAGCCGTGTGCAGGGCAATGAGCGCCATATCAAAATTCATGTTGGGCAACAAAATCCGCGCGAAACCATAGGGCCAATTTCAGATTATTTTTGCGAAACCACCCTGCTTAATAAAGATGTTTTTTGTTGTGATGAAATTAAGCAAAGCGAATTTGCCAATCACCGTGCCTGTAAAGTCAATAAGCTTGATACCTATATTGGTGTACCAATTTGGTTACAGGGGAATATTTATGGTGTCTTGAGTTTTGAATCTGAACACAGCCGTCATCAAAATTATGACGACTTGGATAAAGATTTTATGCGCTTGTTAGCGCGCTGGGTGGGCGTAACCTTGGAGCGTTGGCAGTATCAATCTGAACAGCAATTATTGCTCGATAGGTTCGATAAGTTATGCAATCAATTGCCGGGTTTTTTATATCAGTATCAATTGAATACGGATGGCACCAGTTGTTTTCCATTCGCGAGTTCGGGCGTTAAAGAAATTTATGGTGTGACCCCAGAGCAGATTAAAACCGATGCTAGCCCCGTGTTCGCGGTGTTGCACCCGGAAGAAATTGGCTGGATTAGTCAGGGTATTTCTTCCTCTGCAGCGACGCTTAAAAATTGGGCCTCTAGCTATCGTGTTATGCATCCAGAGCGCGGTGAAATTTGGGTGCGCGGCGAGGCGCGGCCAGAGCGCTTGGCGGATGGCAGCACACTCTGGAATGGCTACATTCAAGAAATTACCGAAGAGAAATTGGCTGCTTTAAAATTGCAAGATATTAACGCCTTGCGCGAAGCTATTTTTGATGCGGCGAGCATCGCCATTATTTCAACTGACAAGCAAGGCTTAATCAAAACTTTCAATCAGGGCGCTGAAGCCATGTTGGGTTATTTTGCGGCTGAAGTTGTTGATCATCTCACGCTCGCGCCGTTTCATTTAAATAAGGAAGTTGCTGCGCGTGCCGCCGCGTTATCGCAACAATTTAACGCGGAGATTAAACCGGGCTTTGAGGTGTTTATCGCCAAGGCGCGCGAAGGCGACGAAGATGAAAATGAATGGACCTACGTGCATAAAAACGGCAGCCATATTCCAGTTATCTTATCTGTGAGCGCATTGCGCGGTCCCGACGGTGAAATTACCGGCTACTTGGGGCTTGCCCGCGACATCAGTGAAATAAAACGTATTGATCGCATGAAGAGCGAATTTATTTCTACGGTGAGCCATGAATTGCGAACGCCGCTCACGGCGATTAGCGGTGCACTGGGAATTATCGTTAACGGTGCCGCCGGAGCAATACCGGATACCGCCACCAAAATGTTAAACATTGCACACAAAAATAGTTTGCGATTAATTCATTTGGTGAACGACCTGCTCGATATGGAAAAGTTGGCAGCGGGCAAAATGCATTTTGAACTTAAAGCGCAAGCGATAGTGCCGATAGTGATGCAATCCCTGGAAGCAAACTCAGCCTATGCCGCGAAATACAATGTGCAATTTGTGTTAGATAGCCAGGTGCGCGAGGACTTGCGCGTGAATATTGATGCGCAGCGCTTGCAACAAGTACTCGCCAATTTTTTATCGAACGCAGCAAAATTTTCACCGCCAGATTCAACCATCGTTTTAAGCATCGAGGATATTCACAATACGGTACGCGTTGCGGTAAGTGATCGTGGTCCGGGTATTCCAGAAGAATTCCGCGCGCGTATTTTTCAAAAATTCTCGCAGGCCGATTCCTCAGATTCGCGGCAAAAAGGTGGCACAGGTTTGGGGCTGGCCATTTGCAAAGAAATCATTGAGCGTATGGGCGGGAAAATTGGGTTTACCTCTGAGCTTGGCAATGGTTCAAAGTTTTATTTTGATTTGCCGAGTGAAGAAGGCGCTCGCCTGAGTGTGGCAAGTCACGCGAGCCGCACAACGACAGGTGAACGTTTATTAATTGTTGAAGATGACCCTGAAGTGGCCGAACTCTTTGCCACTATTTTGCGTGCGCAAAATTATCGCGTGGATATCGCCTACTCCGGGCAGGCGGCGCTTGAGCGTTTGGCGCTTTATTCTTATCAAGCGCTCACGCTGGATATAGAATTGCCAGATATGAATGGCATTGAATTAATTAAACAATTGCGCAGTGATGCAACAACAAAACATATTCCCATTGTGGTTATTTCTGCCAATTTAGATTCCGAGCGGTTGGCAAATCGCAATTCGATTATGTTTGCCAATGTGGAATGGCTGCAAAAACCACAGACAGGTTCCTCAATTCTCAAGGCTGTTAAAACGGCCATTGCGCATTAGAGCGCAGGGTTATTATTCAGGTTTACTATGAAAGCTGAGCTTCCCGTTAATGAAATCTTACGTTTAAAAGCGCTGCATGATTTAGCGATTTTAGATTCGCCGCGTGAGCAGAGTTTTGATGATATTGCGCAAGTGGCTATGCAGTTGTGCAATGTACCTATAGCCGTGATTTCATTGATTGATACAAATCGCCAATGGTTTAAAAGTTGTTTAGGTTTGGATGCGACCGAAACTCCGCGCGATGTTGCATTTTGCGCGCACGCAATTCTAGAGCCCTACGATGTGTTAATTGTTGAGGATGCCACTAAAGATATTCGTTTCTCTGATAATCCTGCCGTGACTGAGGAACCTCATATTCGTTTTTACGCGGGGGCTCCACT
>CAUOQW010000274.1:0-4370 GCA_963506825.1 uncultured Cellvibrio sp. | reverse complement strand
CAAGACGAAGGCGATGAGATCGTAATTACCGGTATCAAGGCGAGCTTGCAAGCCGCTATGGATATTAAACGCGACTCAGCAGGTGTGGTTGACGCCATTTCTGCAGAAGATATGGGTAAATTCCCAGACACCAACCTTGCAGAATCCTTGCAACGTATCACCGGTGTATCGATTGACCGTACAAACGGTGAAGGTTCAAAAGTAACTGTTCGCGGTTTCGGCGATCAAAACAACATGGTAACCCTCAATGGTCGTACGATGCCTGCTGCAGGCGTGTACGGTGGTGGCGGAACGTCTAGCTCAAGCGCTGGCGCAACTCGTGGTTTTGATTTTGCTAACCTAGCCTCAGAAAGCGTGAGTGGCGTACAAGTTTATAAAACGGGCAAAGCTAATATCGCAGCTGGCGGTATAGGTGCAACTGTAAATATTCAAACCGCTAAGCCACTTGACCGTGAAGGCTTCCGAGCTTCTGTTGGCGGTAAAGCATTAAGCGATAGCACTAACCGCACTGGTGATGATGTAACCCCAGAACTTTCTGGCCTAGTAAGCTGGTCAAACGGCACCTTTGGCGCAGGTTTAACCGCTAGCCATCAAGAGCGTGACTCTGGCTCTGGCAGCATTTGGGTAAACGAGTGGCAAATTTCAAGATGGGCTGCCAATCACAATACCAATGCAGTAGGCCAAACCACTAACAACCAAGGCTTATACCGCTTCACTCCGGGCGTTAAGCTCACCAATACACCTGCTGTTGGTCAGCTCTATGCTCGTCCTAACGACATTCGTTACATCTTCTCTGATGTTCAACGTGAACGTGACAATGCTCAGCTAACCTTGCAATGGGCACCTACCGACAAAATCACCACGACATTAGATTACACCTATGCGCAAAATGATCTTCTTGAGCGTCGCGGTGAATCAACCTCTTGGCTGGACAACGGTACATCCATTGATGAAGTTATTTTTGATGGCAATAAAAATATTGCATCACCTCTGTATATTCATGAAACCAAAGGCCCACGTGACCAAGGTTATGAGCAGCAATTACGTACTCAAACCAACACACTGAACTCCGTTGGCTTCAACGCAACCTTTGAAGCAACAGATACGTTCACCGTGACTCTTGATGCTCACGACTCAAAAATGGAGAGTTTACCAAGTGGTCCAGGCGGCGCAGGTCAAATTTCTGCCACCTTTGGTACTCCAACACAAATGTCGCACTCACTCGATTTCAGGGGTAAAGCGCCACTGTTTACTATGGTAGTGGATGACTCCAAATTTAAATCTGATGGTGTTACTCGCAACGGTAACAACAACGGTATTTACGACGTGGGCGATGTGGGTTCACAAATTATCCGTATTTACGCTAACAACCAAATTAACGAAATCACTGAAGTTAAATTGGCTGGTGCCTTTAAGTTTGACGACGGTAATTTTGATTTTGGCGTGGAAACGCGTGCGATGGATAATAGCAACGCGCAGCACTCAGAAAAGTATATGGCTATGGGTGACTGGGGCATTGCTGCACCGGGCGACATTCCATCTTCGTTGATTAAAAACTTCGACTACGCAGGTATGTACGATGACTTTAATACGTCAAAATCATTCCATGGCGGCTTTGAAGGCAAGGCAGAAGATGTTGCAGCCTACCTAACCAATCTTTATAAGAGCAAAGGCACTGCAAGCAACCCATACTGCGTATGTATTAACCCCAACCTAGGCACCAACAGTATCGTTGAGGAAGATACTGATGCAGCTTATGCACAACTGGGTGTTAAAGGCGAGTTTGCTGGCATGGCAACCAACTTTTTAGTGGGCTTGCGTTACGAAACCACTGACGTTACGTCATCTGCACTCGTTACCCCGCCGGTTGAATTAACCTGGCTGGACAACAACGACTTCACCACTAAAGCTGGCACAGCTCCAGTACAGTTTGCGGTTAATGCAGATTATGACAATCTCTTGCCAAACATGGACTTCGACATAGCTCTTAGCGATGAAGTTAAAGCCCGTGTTTCCTTCGGTAAAACTATTGCACGCGCAGGTTATGGCTCATTGAACTCTGCGGTAAGTGCCTACGCATCAGGTGGTGGCTCAACAGCACTTGGTGCTACCCGTTCAGCAAGCGCGGGCAACCCTGCACTTTTACCACTTGAATCAACCAACGCCGACGTATCAGTAGAATGGTACTACGACGATTCTAGCTATGTATCAGCAGGTGTGTTTGAAAAGCGTGTTAAAAACTTCATTGGTAGCGCAAGCGCCCCTGAAACATTGTTTGGCATCAAAGACCAAACCAACGCAGCAAGCCCACGCATAATCGCAGCTAGAGCAGCTATCGCATCACTTCCTGGTGTTGCTTTGGATGATAACTCACTGTTCACAATGATGGTCATTTTGGATAACCCAACTGACTTCCCGGGTGGCGCATCTGAGTATCTGACCAAAGGTGCTACATCAGCACAGCAAATCGCTATCGCAACTAAGTACGATATTGCTACACGTGCTGATGACCCAGTCGCTACATGGAACGTTAGCCGTCCATCCAACAACAGAGAAGCCAAAATCTACGGTGCAGAATTTGCGGCACAGCACTTCTTTGGCGATTCTGGCTTTGGTTTGCAAGCGAACTACACCATTGTTCGCGGTGACGTAGGCTTTAACGATTATGCCGAGCCAAGATCTGCACAATTTGCACTCTACGGCTTGAGCGATACCGCTAACTTGGTAGCCATTTACGAGAAAAATGACATCCAAGCGCGCGTGGCCTACAACTGGAGAGATCAGTATTTAAGTGGTACTCGTAGCAATGCGGTAAACCCAGTGTATGTTGAAGCTTATTCTCAAGTTGATGCGAACATCAGCTACAACTTGACTGAAGATTTGACCATATCACTTGAAGCCTTGAACCTCTTGGGTGCTGATTCTCGCTCTCATGAACGTTCAGAAAGCATGTTGAGTGAAATGTACGACTTAGGTCCTCGTTACACTATAGGTGCACGTTACACCTTCTAATCTTTGATTAGAATTTGTATAGTGTTACTGCAATGGAAAAGCCGCTGAATTTTCAGCGGCTTTTTTGTTACTAAAATCTTACTCTAGGCTTGGATATTCTTGTAACACGCATGCAAAAAATTGATTAATATTAAAAATATACGCTTTAAATTATGTAATGCTAAACGCCCGATAACCAATGTCCACTCCAGCACTAGATATCACTATGACAATTACTCAAAAAACAAAAATACTAGAGGGTTGCCACCCGGATAGCATTCCCGATGAAGTCTATGCATCTACTGAACCACTTATTCTAAAAGGGCTTGTGAAAGATTGGCCCTTAACCAAAGCAGGTCTAACATCAGCGCAATCTGCAATAGCCCTCTTAAAATCCCATTACAGTGGTAAATCTGCTTCTGTTTATTTTGCCGAACCAGGCACTGCTCGCTTTGCCTACAATAACGATATTTCTAGGCTCAATTTTGAAATCCGCAAAAGTGATATAGGTGCGATGCTTGATGAAATACAAACGCATCTGCACGATGAGACGCCTCCAATTCGCTATATTGCATCAAACGTTATTGATATTTTTTTTCCAACACTCATTGATGAGCACAATTTAAGTTTCAACGCAAATCATTTTGTTGAACACCCGCTCGAATTTGCCGACCCTTTAAAAGGTATTTGGATCGGCAACAAAACTCTATCCCCATGCCATTACGATGCGCAAAGTAATATCGCCTGTTGTGTGGTAGGCACGCGTAAATTCACGCTCTTTCCGCCGGAACAAATACACAATCTTTACCCCGGTCCATTGGAATTAAATCCGGGTGGCCCTGCGATTACTATGGTGGATTTTGACAATCCTAATTTTGAAAAATATCCGCGCTACCGCAATGCTATCGCTGCGGGTCAAATTGCAGAACTGGAAGCTGGCGATGCGATTTTTATTCCCTGTATGTGGTGGCACCAAGTAGAGGCACTTAGCCCGTTTAACGTGCTGATTAATTACTGGTGGAATACCTATCCTAAAATACGCGGACAAGCGATGAATGTTTTGTACCACGCACTCATGAGTATTCGCGACAGACCAGAACAAGAAAAACAAGCGTGGAAACACCTTCTGGATTATTATGTTTTTAACAGCAACACGCAAGCAGGTGAACATTTACCCGAAGATGCGCGTGGTTTTTTAGGTGAAATTGATGACAATGCCGCACGCACCTTGCGCTTATTGCTACTACAGAAATTAAATCGATAATGACAACAATATTATTTAGTCGCAGCCTGTGCGTTCAATATGAGACAAAGCATCATGCAAGATACTGTAAAACCACTATTGCACCCCAATTTTTCTTATAAAGCCTATGTTGTTG
>CAUOQW010000273.1:0-4377 GCA_963506825.1 uncultured Cellvibrio sp. | reverse complement strand
TTGCTGACAGCGAAAAAAACCAACTTCCGCACTGGTGATTATTCATTGCTAGCGCACTGCACTGAAAAAACCAATGCAGTCAGCTCGGTAAAAGATTGGCAAACCGTATTCGCCCAATTAGGCCAAACACTCAAAGTAATTGAAACCGGCTGTTGCGGAATGTCCGGCACTTTTGGCCATGAAGCAGCGAATGTGGACACATCGAAAAAGATTTATCAATTATCCTGGAGCGCGGTTGTGAATAATCCGGCAAACTCCGGCAAACTGACTGCCACCGGTTATTCATGCCGCAGCCAAACCAAACGTATGGATCAAGTGACACTACCGCACCCGCTGCAAGTGTTACTCGCGCAACAATATAATTAACAGGCAAAAAAAAAGCCCCGCAAGCGGGGCTAAAAAACTGGAAGCTATTCAAATCCAGCACGGAGTCACTAACAAGGAACGCATAAGTTGCATACTAGTCGTCCAAACCGTTTTTACAAAACTGGTTTACCCAACTTAACGGAGCTTGATTAAGCTTGATGTTGCTAGCCTCCGCTTTAACGACTTCGCTCCACACAATTTAGCCTTCCAATTTTCACGCATAAAAAAACTAGCAAAGTAAACTTCGCTAGTAAAAGGCCAAACACACTGTTTTCCATCAAACAAGTTATAGTCAAATAGACTCTTAAATAAGATGGTGAATTCTTGGCGAGATTTTTTTGAATTGACGCCATCATATTTCTTGTATACTAGTATGTCAATTGATTTTGTTATGAAGTAAAAACCCCCGTCTCAGCGCAATTCAAACTCAACTGCTTTTACAATATGAAATAATTTTCATAGAATGCCGCTTGTATACTTTCGGATGCGAACCCATTAGCATCAATCACCCGCCAAATAACAACTGATTTGGCAGCTCACATTTTTATATAATTAGTTGTCTTAGAGGCCTTCGCCATACGACACACCGGAGACACGCATGGCCAAACAACCTCTCATTACCTTGAGTACTAATGCGAAGGGCCTATCATTTGACCGCCCTACGGCCATCCAAATATTCAGTTTTGTCCGTGATGCCATCATCAGTATGGAGTTACTCCCAGGCCAAATGATCTCTGAAACATCACTGGCTAACCAATTTGGTGTTAGCCGCACCCCAGTACGCGAAGCACTTATTCAACTTTCCAACATTGGTTTTGTGGAAGTACTGCCGCAACGCGGAACCTATGTAACCAAATTCAGCATGAATAAAATTTTAGAGGCGCGTTTTATTCGCGAGGCGATTGAAGTATCGGTGGTGTCTTACCTTGCTGAGCATGTCAATGACGAGATTATTCTTGAGGGCGAAAAAATTATTGCTGAGCAGAAACTTGCAGCTGATGATAATGACCCTCTCGCCTTCCAGAAGCTGGACGATAAGTTCCACCAACTGCTCGCCAATAGCACTGAATACGCACGTGTTGCACAAGTAATTGAAGCAGAGAAAGCGCATATGGATCGCGTACGCTGTTTAAGTTTGCAAGAAGAAGAACAATTTAAGCGGGTATTGGCTCAACACACGGCAATTATTAAAGCGATTAAATCCGGCGTGCCCGATAAAGCTGCTAAAGCTATGAGCATACACTTGAAAGACGTTTACAATGTTTTGAAGGTAATTCCCCAGGAACATCCGGAATATTTTGTGTAACTGTTGGCTGTTTTTATAGCCGACTAAAATACAAAAATCGCAGCTGTGAGGCTGCGGTTTTTTGTTTATCCTTTAGAGCGTTTCAATACAGCGGCAACGCCATGTATTTGATTTAGATTTAAGCACACCAATTCCCAGCCATCTCGCCCCAAAGCATTTAATTGCTCCTCAAGCGAACTAGCATTAATAACGCCGAAAAAAGTACGCTTTACCTCAATGGTTTTATATTCCCAACGCATTTGTTGACTCCTTAAGTTATTCAATTTCAGGCTCATCACTTTCGAGCGGTTCAACATCAGTAACAACCTTCTGCACCAACTTCACCCGCCCACTTTTCACCAAGGCCTCGCGCAACACATATTCAATTTGCGCATTTAAACTGCGCAAATCGTCATCCGCCCAGCGCTGCAAAGCAGCGAGTACTTGTTCGTTAATACGCAATGGATAGGCTTTTTTAGACACGGCTAATACTCATCAAATTAATAAAGGCTACCCGCATTAACCACCGGCTGAGCCCGCTGATCGCCGCACAAAACCACCAACAAATTACTCACCATAGCCGCTTTGCGTTCGTTATCTAATTCAACCACGCCCAATTCAGATAATTGTTCCAAGGCATCAGACACCATACCGACTGCACCCTGCACAATAATTCTGCGCGCAGCCAATACTGCACTGGCTTGCTGGCGCTGCAACATAGCTTGTGCGATTTCTGGCGAATAAGCCAAATGACTTAAGCGAGTTTCCATGACTTCTACGCCCGCTTTCTGTAAACGATCTTGCACTTCAGTTAAAAGCTTTTTAGCAATGGCATTGGAATCGCTGCGCAGAGAAAGGCGCTCGTCTTCCTTATCGTGCTCATAGGGATAGCTAGTCGCCAAATTGCGTAAAGCTGATTCACTTTGAATGGTCACGTAGTTTTCATAGTTATCCACTTCAAACACCGCCTCAGCGGTATCCACCACGCGCCATACAATAATCGCTGCGATCTCGATAGGGTTACCATTTGAATCATTCACTTTCAAGCGGCCACTCTCAAAGTTGCGCACCCGTAAACTCACGGCTTGTTTGGTGTAAAAAGGATTGGCCCAGCGCAAACCATTGGTTCTATCGGTACCCACATAGCGGCCAAAAAGCTGGAGAACTTTACCTTGATTAGGGTTCACCAGATAAAAGCCCCACCAGCACACGAATACGACTATGCCCATGATGATGGCAATAACCTTCACAATAGGTGCCAGAAATATAGCCGCCAACAGGCAGCCAATTTGTGCAACTAATAAGACAATTAACAGCAGATAACCGGAACTGGTTTTGGCTTCAACTTCTTGATTCATAGATTTCTCCTTTGGGTTAAAAACCATAATTGATATCACTTAGATATCATTAAGATTCAATCTATCGCTAAATCGGCTTTCTGTAAAGCTAAAAAAGCCCTTGTAGATTCCAGTTTCATTTGTAATTCTTTCCAGTCATGTGAAACTCAAAATTTCTCTTTAGATTCAATCAGTTAAAAGCTATACCGTTAAAACTAGGAACTAGGGAATATCCTGAAAATAGTGGAACCACACTTGGAACTATTCTCATACGATAATTAATATTGTTTTTAAAACCGAAACGATCATGATTAAAGCTCGGTAAATCATCACAGAGTCGTGACTATCATCAGCTGAAAAGGGAGGCAGACGGCTACTAACCAGTAAGGTTAGGGCTACCCTCTCAACAGGGTGTGCTAGTTCAAGGCAGTAAAAATCTGTTGATGAATGTAATTGACACCAAATAGCCATGCCTATACTGTATATACAGCCAGATAATTGAGGGTAGCTTGACCATGGAAGTAGAGAAGAAAATAGTAGATCCAAGTGTTGCGCTTTCAATATCTTTTAATTTGAGGACCAGCATATAGCTTGCTGGGCGAAATCTTAAAATCAATTCCACACAAATAAACGTAACGTGGAGTGTTTAAATGACCAATATTGATAATCTCACTCAAGAGCATCTTACCGCAGCAATTCAATGGATCTCAAAAATGAGCCGTCCTGATCGCTGGAATCTTACAAATGAAAATGTCGCGCGGTTGCTGGGAATCGACGTGGCAATATTCAATGAAATGCAATCCAACGCCCTAAGTGGCCAGCCTGTTATGCTGACTAGCGATGCGGTAGAGCGATTAAGCCTTTTGCGTAGAGTCTGGAAAGCTTTAAATTTAGTTGTACCGCACCAACGTCAAGATCTAGCGTTACAGTGGTTTTCCACGCCGACGACAATCCCAACTTTCAAAAATAAATCGATAAAAGATTTTTTGCTTGAAAGCAACACTGTTGAGGCTTTTTGCGAAGTAATAGCGTATTTACACGCTCAACATTGATGCAACCCTCCAGAATAAATATTAAGCCCAACTAGAGCCAACGCCGAAGAATGAAAAGCGAATTAGCCAATCGAGATATGGTTACCGGTTCAAGGAGCGTGAAAATAGCGCTGATTGATCTTGAATGTACGTGTAACGATGATCACCAGTTTGGACCTCATGAAATAATTGAAGTTGGCGCTGTTATGGGCAAACTTTGCCCCGAATCTTTTCACGTCGTGAGTGAATTACAGCTTTATATAAGACCGATTATAAATCCAACATTAACGAATTTTTGTACTGAATTAACGGGTATAACTCAAAGCACTGTTGACGCAGGAGTAATCCTAGAAGAGGC
>CAUOQW010000272.1:0-4381 GCA_963506825.1 uncultured Cellvibrio sp. | reverse complement strand
CGATTGCGTCAACGTCAAGTTTTAAAACTCTTGCCAATTTTGGAGGAGGAAAAATATTTACCGACGGGTGCAGGCAGCGCACTTGCAGAAGCTTATGAATTTTTGCGCAATACTGAACACGCAATTCAAGGCTATCAAGATCGCCAAACACAAGCGCTTCCCACGGATGAATTAGGTCAGCTTCGTTTGGCATGGGCCATGGGTTTTGAAACTTGGAGCGATTTTTTTGCAGTCTTAACGACTTATCGCAAATGTGTTAATCACGAATTTAAAGCAGTGATTGCTGACCCAAAATCTAAGCAAGGCGATAAGGAAACAGCGGATACCGATGCGCTGCAAGTCTGGCGCAGTTTATGGGAGGCGAGTATTCAGTCTGGCGCAATTAGCGCTGAGGATGCGCAGCATTTATTGAATGGCCAGCACGTGGAAAACCCGGAAGCTTTACTAAAACTTTTACACGAGCTGCGCGAAAATCGTTCCGTGGTCAATATGCAAGCAAGCAGCCGCAGTCGCTTGGATGATTTTGTACCGCGTTTACTACAGATGATTTATGAACACGCCGAGCAGGGCGACTTGATGATTCCGTTTGTGGATACGTTTAAGCGCATCATGCCCCTGGTGGAGTCTGTTGCTCGCCGCAGTGCTTATTTGGTGTTGTTGGTGGAAAATCCTATCGCTCTGCATCAACTCATTAAGCTGTGTGCCGCCAGCCCACTGATTGCCGAACAGCTCGCTAAATACCCTGCGCTTTTGGATGAATTACTGACGCCCGTCAATTTGTATTTTTCGCCCGATGATGATCATGAACGCATTAAAACCAACTTGCGGGATGATTTGCGCCGCGAAGTCTTGCGCTTGGAGTGGGAGGATTTGGAGGGGCATATGGAAGTGCTGCGTTACTTCCGTGCTGCGCACGGATTGCGAGTTGCTGCGGGCGAGGTAAGTGGCACCTTGCCGTTAATGAAAGTCAGCGATTACCTCACGTTTATTGCAGAAGTCATTTTAGAGCATGTGCTGCAATTGGCGTGGGAGCATTTAGTGGCTCGTCATGGCAGGCCACAGCGCACCGAAGGAGGAATAGATTTATCGCCAGATTTTATTGTGGTTGGCTACGGCAAGTTGGGCGGTATAGAGCTTGGGCATGGCTCGGATTTAGATTTAGTGTTTATCCACAACGCCGATTCCAGCCTCTCGACTGAAGGTTTGGCAGATGGCAAAGGTGCTATCGACAATCTGACGTTTTACGCCCGTTTAGGTCAGCGTATTATTTTTATCCTCAACACCCAAACCGCTGCGGGTAAGTTGTACGAAGTGGATATGCGCCTGCGGCCATCGGGCAATTCCGGCATGTTGGTGGCAACCCTGTCTGCATTTGAGCGCTACCAACAAAAAGAGGCTTGGACTTGGGAACATCAAGCCTTGGTGCGCGCTCGTGTAGTGGCGGGTTCAGCGGATTTAGCGGAAAAGTTTGCTCAAGTGCGCTTGGCAATTTTGCACCAACAGCGGGATTTGCCCAAGTTGCGGCAGGAAGTTAGCGATATGCGCCATAAAATGCGCGATCAATTAGGCAGTGAAGCTAAATCAAAGCGTGAGAACACCCCATTATTTAATTTGAAACAGGATGCCGGTGGTATCGTGGATATTGAATTTATGGTTCAATACGCGGCCTTGGCTTGGGCCTATCAGGCGCCCGAGATCGTCCAATACACGGATAACATTCGCATACTTGGATCTTTGGAAGAGGCCGGCTTACTTGATGCCACTTCCGTCGCCCAACTGATCGCCGCTTACAAAGCCTATCGATCCACCGGGCACCGCCTTGCGCTGCAACAACAAGAGGCGGTTTTGGCTGGTGAAGGAATTTTCGAGGTCGAGCGGGAACAGGTCAGCCAGATTTGGCACCAGCTCATCGAGATCGAACAAGCATCCTAAACCTAGCAAGCAGCAAAAATTTCGAGCTGTGGCGCCTATCTTAAATTTGGGCGCG
Source organism: uncultured Cellvibrio sp. (assembly GCA_963506825.1). GTDB lineage: Bacteria > Pseudomonadota > Gammaproteobacteria > Pseudomonadales > Cellvibrionaceae > Cellvibrio. The sequence goes on along the minus strand of CAUOQW010000272.1, from coordinate 2,394 downwards.
GCAGCCTTATCGACAACAGTTTTGATTTTTAGGAGTTGGCTATGTCTTTTGCCGATCGTGATGGCGTAATTTGGTTAGATGGTGAGTTGATTCAGTGGCGCGATGCCAAAGTTCATGTGTTAACCCATACTTTGCACTATGGTATGGGTGTATTTGAAGGCGTACGTGCCTACAACAGCCCATCTATGGGTACCAGTATTTTCCGTTTGCAAGAGCACACCGACCGCTTGTTCCGCTCTGCGCATATTATGCGCATGAAGTTGCCCTTCGATAAAGAAACGCTCAATAAGGCTCAAAAACAAGTTGTGCGTGAAAACGGCCTGACTGAAGCTTACCTACGCCCAATGGCGTTTTACGGTTCAGAAGGTATGGGGTTGCGTGCGGATAACTTGAAAGCGCACATCATGGTTGCTGCTTGGAACTGGCCTTCGTATATGTCACCCGAAGCGCGCGACATCGGCATCAAGGTTCGCACCTCAAGCTACACCCGCCACCACGTAAATATTTCTATGTGTAAGGCGAAAGCTAATGGCCACTACATCAACTCTTTATTAGCACTGCAAGAAGCTTTGGATTGTGGCTGTGAAGAAGCCTTATTGTTAGATGCAGAAGGTTATGTGGCAGAAGGCAGTGGCGAGAACTTCTTCCTAGTGCGTGAAGGCATCATCTACACGCCGGAATTAACCTCTTGTTTGGACGGTATTACGCGCAACACCATTTTCCAATTGGCGGCAGATTGCGGTTACACCATCAAAGAAAAACGCATCACGCGCGATGAAGTCTATGTTGCCGACGAAGCTTTCTTCACGGGGACCGCAGCCGAAGTATTGCCGATCCGCGAATTAGATGGTCGCCAAATTGGTGAAGGTCGTCGCGGTCCAGTGACTACGCGTTTACAGGACTTGTACTTCAAAGCCGTGCGCGGTGAGTTGGCGGGTCATACGCACTGGCTCGCACCGGTGACCAAGTAATCCGTTACACCTTAAGGAGCTTCGGCTCCTTTTTGTTTAGTGGTGCTGGCCTTTTTTGATGGTGAACTTGATGTAGTGGTTCATCGTTTTTGAATAGGCTATGTAATTGGATGCGGCGACATATGCAAAGCGATTGCTATTTGATGGTTGTGGTGGAGTTTTCATCACATTGGGAAGCGGGTCTATGATCTCTAATAAGTTTGCGTTCGCAAATATTCCAGTTTTATTAATTTCGTTTTTCGTATTTATATTTGGTGCATTAGCGCTGGTAGTTCCCAGTGGTTACACCTATGGCCCAGCTTTCTTGTTTTTGCTTGCGGCTGGGTATCTGTTTATTCGCCCTTATCCAGCATTAATATCGGCAGATAAATGTTTGATGGCGGCTCTGCTGCTGTATTTTTTGGTTGGCGCAGTCACTAATGCTGTGCATCATTTACCATCCAGAGCCTACGATAATTTTTCACGGGTTTTATTCGCTATTCCTGTACTGTTGATCTTGCTACGCTTTCCGATAAAACCCATTTATCTCTGGGTTGGTATAGCTCTGGGGGCGGTAGGGGCAGCCTTTGTGGCCATTATGGATTTTTATGTGCACGGTGAGCTGCGTGCGGCGGGGCATAATAATGCGATTCAATTTGGCGATATCGCTATGCTGTTTGCATGTTTGTTACTGGCTGGCTTTTTATGGGCAAAACAGCACTCGCGCAGCATGATAATCATCTTTGTAGTGGGCATAATTGGGGGTATTTTGGCCTCCATCTTATCGGGCGCGCGTGGTGGATGGTTGGCATTACCCTTTGCTTTGGGTTTATTTTATATCGCTAATGATTTGCATAAAAACAAAAAAAAATCGGCCATCTTTATAATTGCAACTCTAGCCATTTCTGGCTTTGCCTATTACTTTTTATCGCCAGAATTGTTGCAGACGCGAATTAATTATGCGATCTCGGATTTACATCAATACTTTCAGACGAAAAACGTAGACACCTCATTAGGTGCGCGCCTAACTCTTTGGCAAGCGGGTCTGTCACTGATTGCAGAGCGCCCACTATTGGGGTGGGGGAGCCTTGCTAATTATTTAAGCGTGAGTGGTGACAGCCAAGAAGTGTTTCAACGCTTTAATCATTTTCATAACGATTTTTTAGATGCTTGGGTAAAACGCGGTTTACTGGGTAGCGCGATGCTTTTCGCTATTTATGCGGTGCCTGCCATTCTATTTGCTCGCCGATTAAAGCAATGCGTGCCGGAAAAGCAACCGCTCGTTTATGCCGGTTTAATCTTGGTAACTGCCACCTTTGTATTTGGTTTAACCCAATCGTTTTTCAGTCATTCTAGCGGCGTTATGATTTACGTTTTTATGCTGGTTATACTGTGGGCGCAAGTGCGTACGCCACATGTTAATTCCAAAAGTGTTCTGCAAGCT
>CAUOQW010000271.1:0-4391 GCA_963506825.1 uncultured Cellvibrio sp. | reverse complement strand
TTTCATTGCCTAAAACATAAATACAAGATTGTTCTGGAGTAAATTCTTTTAAGGTAGAATTTGCGTGAGAGGACAGCGAACAAATTACGGCGCCCTCGGTTTTAAAATCTTTTAAGGCCTCTGCCAAATTTTTGCAGCGCAAAATGGGTGCGCGAAATACTGTGCCTGCACTTGCTTTAATTACTAGGGGGTCAATCTGCGCGCTGCCTTGTTGCGGCAATAAAATACCATCAATATTGCCCGCACAAGCTGAGCGAATAATCATGCCGAGGTTTTGCGGGTTGCTCACACCATCCAATGCGAGCAAGGTAAATTTTTTGCCCGCATTTTTGGCGATAAAGTTGTCGTAGGTTTGAAAACCTCTGCAAATTAAATCAGCCGCTACACCTTGATCTTGACTGGAATTTTTTGAGATGCGCGAAAGTTCCGCGCGATTGTGATACAAAATTTCCGCGCCCTTGGCTTTGGCAAGTTTAATAATATCATCCAAAATATCTGCAGATTTATTGCTTTCCGCTAAATGCAAACGATGAATATTGGTTGCTTTATCTTGCAGTGCTTCAAGCACGGGCTTGCGGCCATAGACTGTAAGTAAGCCGTCAAAAAACTTTTTCTTTTCTAAATAAGCTTGGCTATCACCACGGTCTTTATGCGTGTTGCGTTCTTTGTTCATGCTGAATTCTTTTATAGATGAGTTTATGCAACGCAAAGTTGTTTGTAGGCGCGCACGGCTTTGTCTAAGCCCATTGCGATTGCATCTACGGTTAAGGCGTGGCCAATGGAGACTTCAAGTAATTGTGGCACTGTGCGAAAGCGGGTAAGGTTTTCTAAATTTAAATCGTGCCCCGCATTTAAACCTAAACCAATTTTTGCCGCATATTCCGCGGCGGCATAATAGCGTTGGAATAACTGCTCAAAGTGTGCATCTTGGTGTTTGTAGGCTTCTGCATAAGGGCCGGTATAAAGTTCTATACGATCAGCGCCTAATTGCTTGGCTAATTCAATTTGCTCTAAATCTGGGTCCATAAACAAACTGGTGCGTACGCCAGCATCTTTTAATCGCGCCAGAATAGGTTTTAAACGCTCGCCTGATTTTTTTAAATCAAAGCCGTGATCGGATGTCAGTTGATCATTACTATCGGGGACGAGTGTGCACTGTTCGGGCTTGGTATCTAACACCAGCTTTATAAAGCCAGGAAAGGCGCCAATTTTTTCTGCGAAAGGATTACCTTCAATATTAAATTCCGCGCTGTGATTATCCTTTAGCAATTCTGCTAAGTCATAAACATCGTGCGGGCGAATGTGGCGTTGATCTGGGCGCGGGTGCACGGTTAAGCCGTCCGCGCCCGCTGCCAAACACACTTGGCCGTGGGCAACCACATCGGGGTAATTGCCTTCGCGGGAATTACGAATTAAGGCAATTTTATTTAAATTAACACTAAGTGCAGTGATTGTGCTCACGCTTTCAATTCCAATCTTCATTTAACGTTTAATTCCATTCGGAACGACGTTTGCGCTTGCCAAATAATTGCAAAATAAATGACAGTATTACGCCTGCTAAAATTAATGCGCCGCCGTAAATACGCTGCTTATAAGTATCGCTGCGTTTCAACTGATCATTTTCAGCTTTAAGTACATCGCGCTCAACTAATAGCGATTGGTTGATGCGAGTCATATTTTGATTCTCCTGCTCCAGATTAATATCGGAGGTTGGAGATTTGCGAATTTCTTCCAGTTCTTTACTCAGGTTTTGAACCGCTGCTTGTGCGCTCGCCAATTCATTTTTAAGCGATATATTTTGCTTTTGCAATTCAACCATATCGGTTGGGCCAGAAGTCAGGGCTGCAAGCTTCATGGATGCAGTAGGCTCAGCGGTTAAATTCTGGCTGCGCATCCAGCCTTCAATACCTTCACTGGTGGCAACGCGCGACCATTTGTTTTTATTGGCATCTTCCTCTTCGCTTAAAAACTTTAAGCGTGTACCTGTGGGTAAACCACTTTTAATAATAGTGGCTTGGTTGTCCTTATCGGCACGCAGTGGAATGTAAATCACATCGGTAACGTATCTGTCTTCAGCGACGCTAACGGTGGAAAAAGTGAGTGTGGTTACTGCAAAGCTGACAAGCCCTGCCAATACTATTTTTTTCATGCGAAATCCTTGAGGGAATTAAGGCAACACTTTTTTAAAGGGTTTAACAGTTACTTTGGCGTAAACGCCTGCTGCTACATAAGGGTCTATAGCTGCCCAAGCTTCTGCTTCGGCTAATGAATTAAATTCTGCGACTACCAAGCTGCCAGTGAAACCTGCATCACCCGGGTTTTCATTGTCGAGAATTGGATGAGGCCCAGCTAATACTAAACGGCCTTCATTTTTTAATAGTTCTAGGCGCGCTAAATGATCGGGGCGCGCTAATTTACGTTTTCCTAAGCTGTCTTGGACGTCTTCGCTAATAATGGCGTAAAGCATAAAAATTCTCTATTAATCAAAGTTAAGCCGCTATGAATTATTGCTTGTGTCGTGCATGGCTTCTTCAAAGGTAAGGCCTGTTAGTAAACGAATGCTACGGAATATATACATTAAGGATAAAACCATAATAATCATGGACGGCACTGCAATAACAGGAAAACTAATGGCATTCATTTTTCCCACTTCAATATTAAATGCCTCTGTGCCAGCAGGGCTCATTACAATCATTTTGGCGAGAATATAATTGAGTGTGGACGATAAGAAAAACGAAGCCGCTAATAAATAAGAACCGATACGCAAAGTTTTTTCAAAAGCTTCGGTTTTGTTGTGGGCTTTCAGTGCCGCTGCAATTTTTTCTACATTGAGAATGGTGTCGTTGTAAATAAAAGTTTTAACGAGTGGGAAGCGTGTTTTGGTAGAAATCAATACCACTAAACCAATCAAACCAGGAATCGCTGCTTCTTTAATCGCGTAGTATTCGGTAGGTAGTTTTAGAATACCAATGCCGCCTGTGAGCAAAACACTAAAAATACCCAGCGCCGAGAAAAAATTAATTTTGCGATTGCTAATAAAGTCTTTAAGGCCATAGCCAACGGGAAACGCGAGAGCAACTATTAAGCCCCAAATAGGCCCCAAATATTGCGGGCCGCTTAATTTGGTTAATATAAGTGTAGGGATAACAATATTCATAAGAATATTGATGAGCATATTTTCCTTTTTAGTAGCCGGTTTGGGGCCGCGCTTCGAGGTGCTATCCTGAGTATTTGCTGGTTCTTTATTAGAATTTTCAGCAGAAAGGTTATCGGTCATCATCAGTCTCGGTCATAATGGGCGAACTAGCCCAGAGCTATAGTTATTCGTTCTTGTTAAGGCCACTCATCGGGATGACCCTGTGAAATTTGATTTGCACTGCCACAGCCATTTTTCAGATGGCGTTTTAAGCCCTGAAATGCTGATTTCGCGCGCCAAAGAGCGTGAGGTGGACGTTTTGGCGCTAACCGACCACGATACCATAGCAGGGCTGTTTTTGGCACAAAAAGCAGCTGCTGAATGCGGTATTCGCTTGATCAATGGCATCGAATTCTCTAGTCAATGGGGCAAGGGCGGAGTGCACATCCTTGGCTTAGGTTTTAACGTGGATTCACCTGAACTTAATGCCGCCATTGAGGCCCAAAATACAGCGCGAGCTGGGCGTGCAGAACAAATTGCAGCGCGTCTTGCGAAGGCAGGCATTACGGGCACCCTCGAAGGCGCACAAGCGTTGGCGGGCAATGCCTACGTTGGGCGGCCACACTTTGCGCAACATTTAGTCAATGTGGGCGCTGTCAGTAATATTAATGCGGCTTTTAAAAAGTTTTTAGGCACAGGCAAACCGGCGGATGTGAAATACCAATGGCCGAATATGGCGACCATTATTGGGTGGATTCACGCAGCAGGTGGCGTAGGGGTTCTAGCTCACCCCTGTAAATATGATTTAACTCGCACCAAAATGTGTGCGCTTATTAAAGATTTTGCAGCTGCCGGTGGCGATGCCCTAGAAGTTGTAAGCGGCATGCAGGCACATCCGGTCACTGAAGATTTAGCGAAAATCGCCGCGGCAAATAACTTGGCCGCTTCTTGCGGCAGCGACTTCCATCTCCCCGGTCAGCCGTGGCAGGAGTTGGGGTGTTTTCCAGCCTTACCTGAGAAGTGTCGCCCGGTGTGGGAATTGCTCGGTTTTGCTGCATAGTTAATTGTTTTTAGTTAGTGTTGATTAGAACGTTTTTTTGAATGGAAGATAGCCAATGGCTCAGTTTTTTCAGATTCACCCCGAAAATCCCCAGCACCGTTTAATCGTGCAAGCGGCGGATATTATTCGTAAAGGCGGCATAGTGGTTTACCCCACAGATTCTGCTTATGCCTTGGGTTGTCATATTGGCGATAA
>CAUOQW010000270.1:0-4396 GCA_963506825.1 uncultured Cellvibrio sp. | reverse complement strand
TGGATGGCTATATGCGCGCCATTGCCGTAGAGCCCAAGCCTACTGACGCCAAACATTGGATGCCCTTGGTCTTTGGCGGTGAGTTTCCCCGCTTTATTAGTGGTTATTCAATAGATTCTATTACCAATGCCTTAATATGCCTCTATAATTCACACAGGGCGCAGGTTTTGAACGAAACCTGTGAACTAGCGTTTCCCTGTGAATATTCACCGGATAAAACCACGCGGTTAAAGTCTGAGCAATGGGCCCGAGGATTTATACAGGGCTACATATTTTGGCAGGATGTTTGGAGCCAATATTTAGATGAAAACCAGACGGGTTCAAATCTAGCTGTTATACTGCCATTATCGATTTATGATGAAATAGACGACATTTTGGCCGTGATTAGTGCAGTTGCTGATCCTGACCTTGCCTTGCAAACTGGTGTCGCCATTGATGATTTGACAGTAAAGTTTCATCAATTGCCTCAAAAAGTCATTGAATATGGTCGAATCGCCCATATGATCCGTAGTAACAGTAGTGCTGAGATTTCGTGAGAGAGTCAAAGCTAGCTGGACTTATCTATTGCCTTGTATCGATGTGTAAAAAATAGAAGTGTTTAATGCAAGACATGTACTTTCAACTGTTATCTTATCGAGATGTTTAAAAAGGACTGCATGATGGATTTTTCTTCTGCGCAAAAATATCTATTGAGTAAAAACCAAGCGGTGCAAACCTTTCCGCAAGACCCGAACGTTGCCGTTTATAAGGTCTGCCACAAGATGTTTGCTACCCTGACATCCGGCGTTGCGTTTTCACGCATCAATTTGAAGTGCGATCCAGAATTAGCGCTGGAATTGCGTGCTCAATACGATGCCGTCCAGCCCGGCTATCAAATGAACAAAAAACACTGGAATACCATAATCTTTGACGGCAGCATTTCTGACGAAGAAATTTACGAGATGATTGATCATTCATACGATTTGATCGTAAGTAATTTGTTAGATGCTGATCGTGAACGCTTGTTGAAAAATGCCTAATCCGCCATCGGATGAAGTCATTATTAATCAACAATCGGTGGATTTTGGCACCCGTCTAAAATGTATCCGCGAATATAATGGGTTATCCCAGAGGGAATTGGCAAAGCGGGCAGGAGTTCCGCACAGTAGTATTTCCATGATTGAACAAGGTTTAAACAGCCCGTCAATCAACTCTCTCGCCAAAATTCTTGGCGGCATCCCAATGAGCATTGCGCACTTTTTTAGCTGTGATATTACACATCTAAATGAACAGATTTTTCGCGCTGCTGAGTTGGAAGCCAAACAACGCTTTATCTTCGAGCACGTTTCTGCTCAAACCATTCCCTTACAAAACACAGCTAGCAACACCCGCTTTGAACGAGTCACTTACTCAGTAGGGTCAGATACTGGCGAAGTACCGCACTATGCAGCCCAAGCGTTTAGCGGCTTTATTGTAAGCGGAGCTATAGAATTAACCCTTAATTCTGAAGTATCGGTACTTATTAGTGTCGATGCCTTTTCATTGGGCGCAACTCAGGCTTATCGCTTGCGCAATTTATCCGCCACTGAAGCCTGTGTTATTGCGATCTGCAACGCTTAAACCTTAGCCAATTCTTCACTCTATTTTCACCCTCCTAGCAATCACTGTCACATTTCTAACGCCCTTTTTGGTGCGAGCTTTTCACCTAATTGCGTTTGCCTGCTACACTCAAATCCAGCTTCAGCATTTTTATATCAACCTTTAAGAGAAGATGCTTATGTTCCAAGGAAAAGCGCTATCCCTCACCAAACACCCCGACGGCATTGCCGAATTAATTTTTGATTTGCAGGGCGAATCGGTTAACAAATTTAATTTGTTGGCAGTCTCTGAACTCGATCAAATTTTAGGCTTGCTAGAACAGGCCAAAGATATTAAAGGCCTGTTAGTTACCAGCGCCAAAGATGTATTTATTGTCGGTGCAGACATCATGGAATTTGGCGCCGTTTTCGCCGCCGGGCCAGAACAAATCATTGGGCATCTTGCCAACAACAATCGCAATAATTGTCGCCTTGAAGATTTGCCATTCCCCACAGTGGTCGCGATAAACGGCATCGCACTGGGTGGCGGTTTGGAATTCTGTTTATCGTGCGATTACCGCATTGCCAGCACTGCTGCGAGCAAAATTGGTTTGCCAGAAACCAAGCTCGGGATTATCCCTGGTTGGGGCGGAACCGTTCGCTTACCGCGTGTTGCTGGTTTGGATACTGCGGTTGAATGGATTGCCAGCGGCAAAGAAAATACCGCGGAGCAAGCACTTACAGCGCGCGTGGTTGATGCCGTGGTTGAACCCGCAAAACTACGCGATGCCGCTCTTCATACATTGAATCAAGCCATTGCAGGCAAGTTCGATTACAAAGCGCGTCGCGAACAGAAAAAAGGTCCGCTGAAATTAAACTTTATTGAATCCATGATGGCTTTTGAAACTTCAAAAGCGTTTGTAGGTGGGCAAGCAGGGCGCAATTATCCCGCGCCAGTTTCGGCGATCAAAGCCATGCAAAAAGCCGCCGATAAAGGCCGCGATGAAGCCCTGCAAGCTGAAGCCGAAAACTTCGCCAAAATGGCGCAAACGCCTGTCGCGCAATCGCTTGTCGGTATTTTTGTTAATGAGCAATTGCTCACCAAAAAAGCCAAAAGCTGGGAGAAAAAAGCTGACAAAAAAATTAGCCGTGCGGCGGTCTTGGGAGCGGGGATTATGGGCGGCGGTATTGCCTATCAATCTGCATTGAAAGGCACCGCTATTAAGATGAAAGATATTGCTCAGGCCGGTATTGATCTCGGTCTTTCAGAAGCCAACAAATTATTAAGCAAGCGCGTTGATCGCAAAAAAATGACCGCGAGTGAAATGGGCGATGTGCTCAACCGTATTGAGCCAACACTGGTTTACGATGGTTTCGATAAAGTCGATATAGTTGTTGAAGCGGTTGTTGAAAATCCGAAAGTTAAACAAGCTGTTTTAGCGGAAGCCGAAACCAAAGTGAGTGCGGATACAGTGCTCGCCTCCAACACATCAACTATCTCTATTACGTTCCTTGCCGAAGCTTTACAGCGCCCAGAGAATTTCTGCGGCATGCACTTCTTTAACCCCGTACACATGATGCCGCTGGTAGAAGTTATTCGCGGCGCAAAAACATCTGATAATGCCATTGCCCGCACGGTGGCTTATGCAAATGCCATGGGCAAAAAAGCGATTGTGGTAAAAGATTGCCCCGGCTTTTTGGTAAACCGCGTTTTATTCCCGTACTTGGCAGGCTTTGCGATGCTGGTGCGCGATGGCGTGGATTATCAACGCATCGATAAACTTATGGAAACTTGGGGCTGGCCAATGGGCCCAGCTTATTTATTGGATGTGGTTGGCATTGACACTGCAGTTCACGCTGAAAAAGTTATGGCCGACGGATTTCCTGATCGCATGAAACGCGATTTTAAATCCTGTACTGATGTAATGTTTGCAGCCGGTCGTTTAGGCCAGAAAAATTCCAAAGGTTTTTACAATTACGAGCTGGATAAAAAAGGCAAGCTCGCAAAAGTTGCGAGCCCCGAAGCGCTGGAATTATTGAAACCCATTGTTGCTGCAACGCCATTAGAAATCAGCGACGAGGATATTATCTCCCGCATGATGGTACCTATGGCGACTGAATTAGCGCGCTGTTTAGAAGAAAGCATTGTTGAAACGGCAGCCGAAGCAGATATGGCATTAGTTTACGGAACAGGTTTCCCTCCGTTTAGAGGTGGTGTATTCCGCTGGATTGATTTTATCGGCGCGCAAACGTTTGTCGATACAGCCGCAAAATTCAGCAGCCTAAGTGCACTTTATGAACCACCTGCGAGCTTAAAAGCTAAAGCCGCTAACAACCAACGCTTTTACGGCTAGGAGAAAATAAGAATGAGCTTACAACCACGTGATGCCGTAATCGTCGATTTCGCCCGCAGTGCCATGGGTCGCTCCAAAGCGGGTTGCTTCCGAAATATGCGAGCCGATGATATTTCCGCTGCAATTATTAAAGGTTTACTTGCACGCAATCCCAATGTTGACCCATCGACTATCGACGATATGCTCTGGGGCTGCGTAATGCAGCGCGAAGAACAAGCTTTCAATATCGCACGCAATATTTTATTGCTGGCCGGTTTGCCGCACACCATTCCTGCACAAACTATTAATCGCTTGTGCGGTTCATCTATGGCCGCACTGCACACAGCAACAGCCAATATTCGCGCCAATATCGGTGATGTTTATTTAATTGGTGGTGTTGAACACATGGGGCATTTGCCCATGTATGAATCAGTTTCTATCAATCCATTACTCGGACTTTCGGTTGCAAAAGCAGCGGGTAATATGGGGATGACAGCTGAATATCTC
>CAUOQW010000269.1:0-4409 GCA_963506825.1 uncultured Cellvibrio sp. | reverse complement strand
TTCTGTAACAGGTTTTCACACCCATAGCGACCCGATCATCGCTCCCACACGCGCTGTGTGAATTATTTTGCCCAGCAAAAAAATTATTCGATCAATAAAAACAAAAACGAATCCTTAACTAGCCCTACCCTAAACGGTAAAAAGTGCTAGCGACGGCTTTGCTTTATTGTTTTTTACAATCTTTTTTGCATTAACCAAAGGTTTAAAAATGACTGAACAAATTCTGTTTGCCGACTTAGCCCTCTCTGAACCAGTAATGAAAGCTGTGTTAAAAGTTGGCTATGAAGTTCCATCCCCCATCCAAGCTGCTGCAATCCCAATTTTACTCGCGGGCGGCGACATTCTGGGTATGGCTCAAACCGGCACAGGTAAAACCGCAGCATTCGCTCTGCCATTGCTTTCACGCATTGACATGAAGCAACAAGATCCACAAATTTTAGTTCTCGCACCTACGCGTGAACTGGCAATTCAAGTTGCCGAAGCTTTCCAAAAATATGCCAGCGAAATCCCCGGCTTCCATGTACTGCCAATTTACGGCGGCCAAGACATGTCCACCCAATTGCGTTCATTGAAACGCGGTGCACACGTTGTTGTGGGTACGCCAGGCCGTGTAATGGATCACCTGCGTCGCGGCAGTTTAAATTTAAATACCTTAAAAGCATTGGTGCTCGATGAAGCCGATGAAATGTTGCGCATGGGCTTTATCGATGATGTTGAATGGATTTTGGAGCACACTCCAAAAACTCGCCAAACTGCACTGTTCTCTGCCACCATGCCGCGCGAAATTCGCCACGTATGCAATAACTATTTGAACGATGCGAAAGAAATTAAAATCGAAAGTAGTCAATCAACTGACGCCAACATCGAACAAGTTTATTGGATGGTAAGCGGCACTAATAAATTAGATGCACTGACCCGTATTCTTGAAGTTGAACCTTTTGACGGTATGATTATTTTCGTACGTACCAAAACAGCAACTGTAGAGCTCGCTGAAAAATTAGAAGCACGTGGTTACTCTGCATCTGCTTTGAATGGCGATATGAACCAACAATTGCGCGAGCGCACTATTGAGCGTTTGAAAACCAACAAACTCGATATCGTCATTGCAACTGACGTTGCAGCGCGCGGTATTGACGTTGAACGTGTAAGCCACGTTGTAAACTACGACATTCCGTACGACTCTGAAGCCTATGTTCACCGTATTGGCCGTACTGGCCGTGCCGGTCGTAGCGGTAAAGCAATTCTGTTTGTTGCACCACGCGAAAAACGTTTGCTTTACACCATCGAGAAAGCGACTAAAAAGCCAATTACTCTGATGGAATTGCCAAGCGGTGCGACAGTTACGCAACATCGTATTGATCAATTTACATCGCAAATCTCTACCACTTTGGCTGAGCAACCCGATCTAACTTTCTTTAATGATTTGTTGGCCGAGTTCAGCAATAAGAATGAAGTATCGCCAGAAGAAATTGCTTCTGCACTCGCATTTTTGTTGCAAAAAGAACGTCCATTACAAGTTAAATTTACCGATGTAAAACCTGAACGCGAAAGCAGCAGCCGTGACCGCGCACCACGCGATGATCGCGGTGGTCGTGACGAACGCGGTGCACGTGGTGATCGTGGTCCACGTGACGGCGGTGATCGCGGTCGCAGTGATCGTCCAGATCGCGGCCCACGTGAAGATCGTCCACGTCGTGAACACAATGACGAGAACATGGTTCGCTACCGTATTGAAGTAGGCCGCAATCACGAAGCTCGCCCAGGTGATATCGTCGGCGCAATTGCTAACGAAGCTGGCATCTCTAGCAGCAACATTGGCCACATTAAATTGCACGACGAATTCTCTACCGTAGATTTACCAAAAGGTTTGTCTGGCGACGTATTGAGCCAACTCAAAAAAGTGCGCGTACGCAATCGCCCACTGGAAATCAGTGTTGATCAAGGCGGCGCTGGTGGCAGTAGCGGCAATAAGGATTTCGGTGATCGCGGCCCACGCAGTTTTGACAAGCCACGCGATTCATCTGATCGTCCACGCGGCGACAAGCCACGTAGTTTTTCTGACAAGCCTCGCGATGGTGCACCACGCAGCTTCTCTGACAAACCACGTGACGGCGCACCGCGCGGTAAATTAGGTTTTAGCGATAAAGCGAAAGAAAGCAAAAGCTTTCGCCCAAAAAAATCTGATTAATATTTGCAGTTAATCGAACATAAAAAAGGCCAGCTAATATGCTGGCCTTTTTTTATGTCTTAAGTTATTGCGTCTTAAGTGGATGTTTGCGAGATTCAAAATCTGCCATTACGCTATCCATCATTTTTTCACTATCTGTTTTCCCACAACGAGTACCGCCCCAGTTAGTCCCGCGCTCACGCCAATCCGTTTTCGTCATAGAAACAAGGCAGTTACCATCACCCATATCTATAAACACGCGTCCATCGCTCTCACTCCAACTATCCGATTTCCTTTTGGCTCGTGGTTTATTTATCGCCTGTGCATCAATTAATTTCTGACGCATTTTAGGATCAAACACATCGCGATATTTAGCATCATTAGGATTAGGTAATTCATAAGGCGTGGGAGATTGATAATCGCTTAAGCTAATATGAAGGCGCGAATCGTCATTAATATCAATTTTTGGAAATTTAATATCAACAACATTAGTTTGAAAACTAATATCCGGCTTTTCAACGTCTATTGTCTCTGCCTCCACTTCAGGTGACAACTGAATCATTTGTAAGATGGGCTGCAACTCGCCGCCAACCTTTTCGCTCTTAGCAAGAATCACAACAAAAATCAGTACAGCATGGGCAACAACCACGGAGATGAACACAGAAATGGAATTTCTTTTAGCTTGTTGCCTAGGCGAATACTTATAAGACTCACCCAACAAAAAAAACCGACCTTGTAGATTTAAAAAAACCATCCCACCAATACCCTTTGCAAAAGCATTCAATGGGTGGATAGACCTAACACTTGCGAAAAAAGTTCAAACCTAAAAACAAACAGCCCAAAATGCAAAAAAGCCATCGCAAATAATTTACGATGGCTTTTTTGATGGATTAATGTCTAGCATTTAATCGCTAGACGTTAATCATTACGCAGGCAACAAATCTGCTACTGCGTCGCGTTCTTCTTGCAATTCTTTCTCAGTCGCTTGCATTTTAGCGCGAGAGAAATCATTGATATTCAAACCTTGCACAATTTCCCAATCGCCGTTTTTGCAAACCACTGGGAATGAGTAGATCAAACCTTTTTCAATGCCGTAAGAGCCATCGCTGTATACGCCCATGCTCACCCAATCATTTGCGGGTGAACCCAATGCCCAGTCGCGCATGTGGTTAGCAGCAGCATTTGCAGCAGAAGCAGCAGATGAAGCACCGCGAGCAGCAATGATTGCCGCGCCGCGTTGCTGTACGGTTGGAATGTATTCGCCTTCGTACCAAGCTTGATCAACCAAGCTCAATGCTGGTTTGCCGTTTACCAAGGTGTTGTGAAGATCTGGGTATTGCGTTGAAGAGTGGTTGCCCCAAATCAATGCCTTGGTAATGTCGTTGATGCTGGTGCCAGTTTTGGTCGCCAACTGTGACAAAGCACGGTTGTGATCCAAACGGGTCATTGCAGTGAATTGACGTGGGTTGATATCGGGAGCATTGCGTTGAGCAATCAACGCGTTGGTGTTAGCTGGGTTGCCTACTACCAATACTTTAATGTTACGTGACGCATGATCATTAATCGCTTTACCTTGAACAGAGAAGATGGCGGCGTTAGCAGCCAACAAGTCTTTACGCTCCATGCCTGGGCCGCGTGGACGCGCGCCTACTAGCAATGCGTAATCAGCATCTTTGAAAGCTACGTTAGCGTCATCAGTGGTCACAATGCCAGCCAACAATGGGAACGCACAGTCATCCAATTCCATAGCAACGCCTTGCAGCGCTTTAAGAGCTGGGGTGATCTCCAACAATTGCAGAATTACTGGTTGATCTTTGCCCAACATATCGCCAGCGGCGATGCGGAACAACAATGAGTAGCTGATTTGGCCAGCGGCGCCAGTGACGGTAACTCTTACGGGTGCTTTCACGATGAGACTCCATTTACGGGTGTATGGGATAGAACAAAAGTGTAGGGCATTTTGTGCCAATTGCCTGCTTTTAGGCTAGGTCGGCGGGCATTATAGAGATTTAGCGGGAAATTTCACCCTGTTTATAAGGCAAGGCTGCATCATCATTCTAACCATTAAATTAAAGTGGGTTGACTTCGCTAATCCATGGATACCCCAAGTACCCCGGATTTTGCAGGACTTGTACCCGACCTTGTTCAGAAACATTGCGATATTCATACTCAGACACGCGTAGCTTGTAACTATCGCAATCGCAGTTCCAATTTTTTACCACCACATGATATTTAGTACGCC
>CAUOQW010000268.1:0-4413 GCA_963506825.1 uncultured Cellvibrio sp. | reverse complement strand
ATCGCAATAGCGCCTGAAAGACTTAAGCCACCGCCACCCCTAATAAAGACTATCCGCAATTGCCCTTATATCATCGCGATGCATCACCACCAACTCTAACTCATTGGTATCCGTAATTGCATTATGTCTCTCAGAGAGCTTTTGGTAAGCCGCTAAATGGCTAATCGGTGGCAGGCGATTGGCAGTCATGCGCGCTTTTTGCGAATGATAGAGACCGAGGTTTATCACATCGATCAACCCAAAAGGATCATGCTCTGCGGCTTGCCAATTGCCCACTTGGCGCACTAACTGGATATATTCCTCATCCAACTCCCACTTTTCCAAGAGCGCAATTCCCAAACTTTTGGCAAATTCACGACACAGTGCAACATAAGTATCGCGGTCAGGGACCGGAAGATCGCCCGATTTAAACACCGCCAATACGGCCAGTGTACCCACCTCACTGAGCAAACTCCCCAGCAATGCATAATCCGGTGCAACGCGCCCTGCTTTCTTCGCAATAAGTGCGCTCACACTGGCTTTGGTGATAAGCCGATCCCAAGAGGCCGCGAAGATGCGCGTGTAAGCCTGAGTGTTGCCGCTAAAGAGCGATTTTATGGCATGCAACATGGTGATGCGCTCAACCTGCGCCATACCTAAAATTCGCACCACATCAAACACTGATTGCGGCGGCATGTGGCTGTGCATCATCACACTGGAGGCATAGCGCAACAGGAGCTTGCTGAGCACCGGATCGCGCTCAATCACTTTACTGAGGGTATGGGCGCAACTGTCGGAGCGAACCAAGGCGTGACGAATATCTTGAGTAATACCCGGCAAGAGCGGCAGCTGCTCCTGATCATTCAATAACCGGGATACCGCGCTTTTGTAACCGGCGTAATCACTGCTGTTAACCACATCCACAGGGTACATCCTTAAACAAATCAAATTATTTACAACCAAAGCTCCCCTAAGCCTAGAAGAAGCCCAAACAAATTCAATACAGTCTTGGATATTCCGTTAAAATTGCTAGACTGGCGATCATAAATCAACCAAAAGGATGTTTGGAGAATGCTAAAACTCAACACCACACTCACGCAGCTGCAAACCCTAAGCCAACATTTTTTACCCAGCAAATGCCTGCTCTGCGCCAGCACTCTGCCGCACGGGCTATTATGCCTTGGTTGCCAACTGGATTTACCGCACCTCTCCCATAAAAATCTGTGCAAACAGTGCGGCTTGCAAGTAGAAAGCCTGAGTCATTTTTGCGGCCACTGCCTACACCAGCCGCCGCTGTTTGAGCGCAGTATTATTCCCTTCGCGTACGAATATCCCTTAAGCAGTTTGATTCAGCAATTCAAATATCACCGCCAGCTCACTATCGGCAAATTACTAAGCCAACTGCTCAGCGATCACCTTAAACATTGCGCGCAAGACGATCACGATTGGCGCGCACCCGACTTGTTAATCCCCGCGCCTATGCATTGGTTAAAACGCTGGCAGCGCGGTTTTAATCAAGCTGAATTTTTAGCGCGACACATCGCCGATGAATTACAGATTCCACTCGCGACTCACATTGTTAAGCGCACCCATAAAACACCCCCACAAAAAGAACTCACGCGCGCCGAGCGCCAGCAAAATTTGCGTAAAGCCTTTACGATTTCTGCAAAAAATCGTGTTCGCATTACGGGTAAACGGGTTGCGATTATTGATGATGTGGTTACCACCACGGCCACGGTACGCGAATTAAGTCAGCTGCTGATGAAAGCTGGCGCTAGAGAAGTACAGGTATGGGCACTCGCGCGAACCATGTGATAAACGCCAGCAAGCTTTAGCGTTTAGCCAAGCGCTCGGAAATAGGCTATACCAATACAACGATTGGCTTACACACTCAGGCTCATTTATGCAACGCAACCGTATTGGCGCCCCTATTTCAACCATGCGCTCGCTCGCCCACAGGTTCTTATTATTGGGCGCAATACTGGGTAGCATGAATAGCCAAGCCGACATCTTACAAGTTAGGATACCCACGCAAACCAATCTGCCCACTACAGACAACCGCCACTATTATCAGCAACTACTGGTACTAGCGCTTGAGAAAACTCGCACCAGCCATGGTGATTTCACCATAATCCACAACAGCAATGATGCGGGCCCCGAGCGCGAGCGCGCCATGCTAATAAGCAATACGGGCTTGCAAGTGATTTGGGGCAGCGTAACTCAGGAACGGGCAAGCGCCATGCGTGTTGTGCCGATTGATTTGGTAAAAAATTTAAATACCTATCGCCTGTTAATTATTAAAAATAATAATCAAGCGCAATTCGACAAAATCAACAGTCTGACAGAGCTCCGCAAACTCAAAGCCGGCGGCGGCATTAACTGGTCCAAGAACGCTATTTTCAGTGCGAACGATATTAAGGTGACAACCTCAGGCAGTTTTAGCGGTTTGTATAAAATGTTAGCAGCCGGGCGCTTTGATTATGTGCCGCGCGCGCCTTATGAAGTCACGCAAGAAATCGCAGAGTTTGGCCACTACGGCGTGAGCCTGGAAAGCCAACTATTAGTGAAGTTTTCGGAACCGCAACACTATAGTTTTTTTGTGCGCAAAAATAATCAGGCACTGGCAGATAGAATAGAACAGGGGCTTAAAGTGGCGCAGGCGGATGGCAGTTTTGATGCGCTCTTTGCGACCTACCCCAATTTAAAAAACGGCATGGAGCTGTTAAAGCAACCACACCGTATTACGATTGAATTAAACGTTCAGACAACCAACCTAAGCCCTTAACTTACACTAACGACTTGGGTGCTCCGTTTATTTTGCAGCTTTGGGTTTTAAGAATTCGTTAGCCTGCGTTTTTTGTGCTGGAGTGAGCTTGGCCTCCAATCGCGTCAATGCTGCCGGTGCTTTGGAATGGCCGAGTTTTGCAGCCAAGCTTAACCACACATAAGACTTCACTGGGTCCACCTCTCCGCCTTCACCTTTTTGCATCATAAGCGCAAGGTTAAACATCGCGTCCGACTGACCTTGGCTTGCGGCAGCATCAAATAATCTACGTGTAATTGCATGATCCTTGCCCACCAACTCACCCGAATAAAAATAAATCGCCAACGCATTTTGCGCATCGGGGTGGCCAGCGACTGCCGACAACTTATAAAACGCAAAGGCTTTTTGTGGGTCGGCTTTTACACCTATACCTTGATCGTACATTTCAGCCAACGCTAATTGGGCATGGGGCTTTTTAGCGTTGGGATAAGGATTAAAGGCCGCCTGTTGATACCACTCAAACGATGACTTGCGATTCGCCTCAGTGTCTTCGGCAGTATAATAATATTCAGCCAACGCAAACTGCGCGCCCGCGTGACCACTCTCACCCGCATTGGTGTAAAGCTTAACGGCCTTTTTAATATCTTTGTCGCCGCCATAACCGCTTTGGTGCATCTGCCCCAAAATGTATTGCGCGGGCACATACTCCAAATCGCTGGCCGCTTCATACCACTTGCGCGCCAATTTAGGATCTTTGGTACCAGCCAAACCTGCGGCATGAATACGCGCCAATTTAATTTGTGCCTGTGTTCGCGAAGAAGCTTTTTCAGGGTGTGCAGGTTCAAATGGAATGATTTGGGTTTTTACAAATTTCGCTTCCGCCGCTTTGGTGTACCAATTGATAGCCTCCTTAACGTCCACGCTTGTACCTTGGCCATATAAATACATATCACCTAAAGTCAGTGCGGCTTCTTCATAACCAATTTTTGAATAGGCTTTTTTAAATCGCTCTAGCGCCACCTCAAAGTTACCTTCATCGTAAGCGGCAAAGCCTTCGCTCAAGGTTTTATCGTTACGTAAAATTCGATTGCGACCTGCCGCTGCATAAACATCTGATTTTGAGCATCCCTCACTTAGATTAACACCCGCCTCTGCGGTGCCATCGGGAGCATTGTCACTGAAGGAGTCTTTACTCTCGTTATTTGATAGCAACCCTGTTCCATCAGTACCACCTTGGCCAGCGGTCGCCTCAGTGGAAATACCATTAGAAACTTGCGGCTTGGTTTTGTCTTTCGCATAAAAAGCATCGAGCCATTCCTCCTCTAACTCGGCATCGCTACGGCTGGTACTGAAGTTACAGTTGGATGCAGCAGCAGAATCTATACGACGCACACGTTGAGTGACTTGTTTAGGGGGTAAACGCCCGAATACCGTAATTGCACTCACCTCTTGCTCTACTGGCGCTTTCTCAACTTTTTGTGCTGCGGCTGCGGCAGCTTGCGCAGGCTTTGCAGCTTCCGGGGTTGGCTTGGTTGCAACCTGAGCAGGAGGTGTTGCCGTACCAGACTGTGCAGCCCCTTGCGCAATAACGGAAAAATTAACGACAGCAAGGCTAGCGATTAGCAGCTTGATCCATTGCTTCTGTATTGAATTCATAGTGACTCCTTGGT
>CAUOQW010000267.1:0-4429 GCA_963506825.1 uncultured Cellvibrio sp. | reverse complement strand
TGGCGTATTCGGATGTATGCCTTAGCCAACAAATCAGCTGACCCGACCAAAGGTACATGGGAAGAATTAGGGCAAGTGAAAACGGCGCGTGAATCTTTTGCTTTGGATTCAACCGTGTTTGAACACAAAGGCCAACGCTATTACATTTGGGCGCAGCGCGATGCAGAAGAATCTGTCAACTCTGCGCTCTATTTAGCAAAACTCATTACGCCCACCACGGTAGGTGAAGTAGAAGCGAAAATCTCCATGCCAACATTAGATTGGGAAGTTCAAGGCTACAAAGTGAATGAAGGGCCAGCTATTTTGATTCGCAATGGCAAAGTGTTTATAAGTTATTCAGCCAGCGCAACCGATCACCGCTATGCCATGGGTTTATTGTGGGCAGACGAAAATGCCAACTTGTTAGATCCTAAATCCTGGCATAAATCGCCTACTCCCGTATTTTCAACCAATGAAAAATTGTATAGATACGGCCCCGGTCACAATAGTTTTGTAAAAGCAGAAGATGGTAAAACCGATGTGTTGGTTTACCATGCGCGCACTTATCTTGAATTAAAAGGCACACCGCTGAGCGACCCTAACCGTCACAGTTATTTACGTACACTTACATGGACCAAAGAAGGTCTCCCGGATTTTGGCCAAGATAGACCTAACGACGTAAATATTGCCAAAAAATAATGTAATTTTTTATGAAAGACGCGGCCACCGACATTGATAACGGGGCTGCGTTTTTTGCTAGTTGAAAAGTCATTTTTAATATTTAAATTTAATTAACATAAAAATGAATTTATAGCCCTTTTGTGGATCTTAATTTTTATCTTAGCTGTTACACCTTACGACAATCACTTTGCAATAATAACAGGAGAGAAGTATGCAGTTTAATCGATTAACCTTGGCAGTTTGTGTGGCGTTGGGCTGTGCGCAAATGGCATATGCCGATACAACCACTACCACCACAACCGCTGTGAAAAAAGAAGTCGCAAAAGCGGCTGCACAACTCAGTGTAGCTGAAGCACCTTTTGGCAAATTGCCCAGCGGTGAAGCTACTACCTTGTATACCTTAACCAACGCTAATGGTTTGGTGGTTAAAGTGACTAACTATGGTGGCGTGATTACCTCTATTCATACGCCCGATAAAACCGGCAAGTTGGGCGACATTGTTTTAGGTTTTGATAATGTTGACGGCTACTTAAAAAACAAATCGTTCTTTGGCGCAGTAATCGGCCGCTTTGGCAACCGCATTGGTAAAGGCCAATTCAGTTTGGATGGTAAGCAATACCAACTTACCTTAAATGACGGCCCTAATCATTTGCATGGTGGCACCGTGGGCTTCGATAAAATTTTATGGAAAGCCAAATCCTTCAAAACTGAAAAATCAGTGGGTGTAACTCTGACGCATTTCAGCCCAGACGGTGACCAAGGTTACCCCGGAAATTTGCAAACTACCGTGGTGTACGAACTCACCAATGGCAATGAATTTGAAATGCGCTACAAGGCCACTACCGATAAGGCAACGCCTATTAATATGACGCAACATCCTTATTTCAATTTGGCGGGCAGCGGCAGTATTTTGGATCAAGAATTGCAAATTAATGCGAGCCGTTATACGCCCATTGATTCAACGTTGATTCCAACTGGCGAATTGGCACCGGTTGCAGGTACTCCGTTTGACTTCATCAAGAGCCACAAAATTGGCGATATGATTGCGCAAGAAAATATTCAGTTGAAAAATGGCGGCGGATACGATCACAACTGGGTGTTAAATAAAAAGACGGATAATGAGTGGGGAATGGATGCACGTTTCTATGATCCAAAATCTGGCCGTGTGCTAGAAGTCTATTCCGATGAGCCAGGCATTCAGTTCTACAGCGGTAACTTCCTTGACGGTAAAGTAGATGGCAAGGGTGTAAACTTTGTGTATCGCGGGGCTATTTGTTTAGAGCCACAACACTTCCCGGATTCGCCCAACAAAGCTAACTTCCCAAGTACCATTTTGAAACCCGGTACAGAGTACAACAATAAGTTGGCGTTTAAATTCTTGGTGAAAAACTAATTTATTCGTTTTCTGTACGAATAGAAGTCAATAAAAAAAGCGATCAAGTTTTCTTGATCGCTTTTTTTATGCTTAGTGAGCGATTACAACGCCTTCTTGAATTGTGTGTCGGTGCGTTCCTCGCGGCAAGTGCAAATCACAATACAAAAATGTAGCCAAGCACACGCATCTAAAAGGCCAGTGAACGGGCGTCAATGGAGACGTGCGCCAAGAGCTGTTCAAGGGTAAAACCGTAGAGCTAAGAAATAAAACCACCACCACGAATGGCCATGCATATTAAGCCAAAGGTTGCAGATGCGGGTGCAGAAGAGCGCTCAAGTGTCAGCGTGAATATGGTGGGGAACATAATCCAATCAAATAAGCTGATTAGAATCGCTGTCATTCCGGGAATAAATCGTAAGGCTATTCCACATGCAAAAAATACGAATTTAGATGCAACAAACACTAGCATTTTAATTTGTATATGATTATTATAATACAAATTGCTCGATAGGATGAATTTTCCTGAAATTAAACGGTTTGTTTGAGTGGTAAAGTTTTCAGTTCAAGTACATGTGGTTCGTTGTACTGAACACCTGTATTAAGCGATCTGCGCTGGTTTTTCGCTGTTGATTTGTCGTTGGAGGGTGTAGCAATACTTGTATTGCCCACACCAATTTTTACCGCTAAGAGGCAACTCTTAGCGGTTTTTTTATGGGCGGAGTTTTTTGAGCTGCCTCCGTTGGGTATGCGTGCTACTCCAGTCTGAGTGCTTTGGTTGAGAAAAGGGGGGCGCAAAAATCTGCAATAAAAAGATGGTTTTTAGGCGTCACGTTGAATTGTAAAGGCTAAATCAGATAGTTGCTTTTTTGATATTAAGGTATTATTGTAATACATATGAATAGGTGAGTTAAGTTACTGCTAAATTTGGTTGGGTGAAAATAAATATCTAGCCTGAGTGCTGAGGCTGGAGGTTTCTGACCTTATGAATGCTGTCCATCAAGGTTTAGTTCAGAAAGCAAGAATAACCAACAGAGAGAGGGTTAAATTAAATGAAGTTTAAAAGTTTAGTGTTAATCATGAGTAGCCTTGTAGCTATTTCTGGTTGCGGTTCGTCAGGAGATAAAAATACCGATCCGGGTACTCCATCATTGGATGCTTCGGCTCCGACGACTGGCCCAGGTGTGGTTGTAACCGCAGCTGATCCAACCGTTAATGCCAGCGCCATCGCCTATAACGATATAGCGGTACATGATCCATCGGTGATTAAAGTTGGCAGTGACTACTATGTGTTTGGTTCTCACCTTGCAGCAGCAAAATCTAACGATCTACTTAAATGGACATATGTTTCATCACTTTCAGCTAATGACAAAGTAGATGAGAGTAAATTGTTCAATACCTATTCAAGCCAGATTGCCGATGGCATTGCGTGGACAGATGGATTTAAGGGTAACTGGGCTGCGGATGTCATCAAAGCGCCCAATGGTAAATATTGGTTCTATTACAACCACTGCGCACAAGCTGAAACTACCCCCGCTGGCGGTTGCTGGAATCGCTCCTATTTAGGTTTGGCTGAGGCTGACTCTGTGACAGGCCCTTACGTTAATAAGGGTATATTTTTGCGCAGTGGTTATAGAAATGCAGGTGAGTTTGCTAGCTATCCGCTTGATAACGGCCAAAAAACCTATAACGCGGCTGTTGATCCTAACGTTATCGACCCCCATGCCTTTATTGATAAGGCGGGCAAATTATGGCTGGTATACGGCTCTTACTCAGGCGGTATTTTCATTCTTGAGTTGGATGCAAGCACGGGTAAACCTAAAGTTGGTCAAGGTTATGGTAAGCGCTTAGCTGGCGGTGGTTTTGCGGCTATTGAAGGTGCTTGGATTACCTATAGTCCAGAATCTGATTATTACTATATGTTCACTTCTATTGCCGGCTTCAACGCTGCAGATGGTTACAACATCCGTGTTTCGCGTTCTAAAACTCCCGATGGCATCTATTTGGATGCTGCCGGTATGGATATGAAGCTTGCTAAAGACAACACTGAAACGCTCAGCAAATACGGCGTTAAGTTGATGGGCGGATTTAACTTTGTTGCAGAGCGCGGTGATAAATCGGGTAGTTGGGGCTATTTATCTCCTGGTCATAACTCCGTTTATTACGATGCGACTACCAAGAAAAACTTCTTGGTAACTCACACTCGTTTCCCTAATCGTGGTGAAGAACATTCTGTGCGTGTTCATGAGATGTTCTTAAATGCCGATGGATGGTTTGTAGTTTCTCCACAACGTTATGCACCTATCACTGGTGATAATGTAGTGGATGCTGTGGATTTGGTGGGCGACTATCGTTTTATCAACCATGGTCGTGACTCAAATACCACGGGTCATAATT
>CAUOQW010000266.1:0-4436 GCA_963506825.1 uncultured Cellvibrio sp. | reverse complement strand
GTTCCGTTGGTGCCACTAATACCGTCCTTACCATCGTCAGCACCGCAACCAGCGAGCATCGCTGGCATAGCGGCTACTATGGCCACTGAAAGTAGTTTCTTAAATAAGGTCATGGAGAATTCACCTGTTTTTATATCGAGAGAGTTATAGAAAGCTATTGATGCGAAGTTGGTTTAGCCGCCAAGACTGCTCACTCGAGATGAACAACGTGTGAAACTTAAATGAAGGTTTTGTGACGCAGATAAAAATCTAAACAGATCTAGTAAAACCAAAGAAGAAGAGGGTTTGGCCGTAAACTATTTTCTTTACGCCTGTAACTTGGCACCTAGATAAATAAAAAAACACGCCCAAAAAGTGTCGGCAAATTTAACAATCACCTCTAACAACAAATCGATCACATCACCTAATATACTGTTTTTATTAACATTTTATTTAAAAAAAATGATGGCACGACCTATGCTTAACAGCTTTCAGGTAAATAACCTGCCCCTTCCACATTTATCATTAAGGAAATGTTTATGAAAAATTCTATGATTAAAAAATTAATGTCCTGTGCAATTTTATCTGCCAGTGCAATCGTTGCATGCCAAGCAAATGCCGCTGCAATTTCATTACCCAATGCCGATTTTGAAACTGGAGATTTGAGCGGATGGAACACCATCGGTTCAGTATCTGCAACTGGCTCAACTACCGTTACCACTTTTGACAATGTTGTTTGGTCTATTGGCGCTGCTGGAACCACCATGGGTCACTTGGAAAGTTCTGGTTCATCTGTAAGCAATATCGAATCTGTTCTAGGTTTGGCTGCTGGCACATTGAATGCGCTGAATACCAATGCAAACGGTGGTACCTTAACAAATGGCTCTGCGCTTTATAACTCTTTCAGCGCCAACGTTGGTGACACTATTACTTTCTCATGGGATTATGTAGCGACTGACTACATTCCATTCAATGACCCAGCATACGCTTTGTTAATTGGCCCAAATTCTTCAACTACCGTATTGGCGTCAATTCACGGCTTAGGTCAAGCAGTTGGTACTTCTGGTCACTCAGGCTGGCAAACATTTAGCAGCAGCTTCTCTGTTGCAGGTAACTACACTCTTGCTTTCATCACTACCAATGATAAAGATACAGTTCTGAACTCTCATTTGTTCATTGACGGATCTAGCGGTAGCTGCACTCCTAAGTGCCCACCACCTGTTAATTTGCCAGAACCAAGCCCATTAGTATTGTTTGGTTTGAGCTTGTTTAGCTTGGCTTTGCTGAGAAGACGTAGCGCTAAGTAATCTGTTAAGAGGTTGCATCTCATAGATGCAACCTCTTGCAACTAGCTCCAGAACCTAAAATCCCCCCGCACCACCCCGCTTTATCTATACCTTTCTGCAAACCTAGATTTTTTCGCTGACACTAATCCTTGATACAAGTACAATTCGGGCACATTTGACCCTCTGCCGGATCTACCGGCCAGGAACCTGCCATGATTCGTATTACCGAACTCGCCCTACCCCTTGATCACCCCACTGAAGCTCTGCGCAACGCGATTGTCGAACGGCTAAAAATTAAAGATGCCGATCTACTGGAATTCACCGTCTTCAAACGCAGTTACGATGCGCGCAAAAAAAATAGTGAAATAAAATTCGTTTATATCATCGACCTCAAAACCAACAAGGAAGAACGCATTCTCGCGCGCTTTGGCGATGACATTCATGTACGCCCTGCGCCCGATACCAATTATTACTCTGTTGGTAAAGCGCCAGAAAATTTAACCGAGCGCCCACTGGTAATTGGCTTTGGTCCCTGCGGATTATTCGCCGCACTTACGCTCGCGCAAATGGGTTTTAAACCGATTGTGTTGGAGCGAGGCAAAGAAGTTCGCGCACGCACCAAAGATACTTGGGCGCTGTGGCGCAACAAGGTGCTCACGCCCGAATCTAACGTGCAGTTTGGTGAAGGCGGCGCTGGTTTATTTTCAGACGGAAAACTCTACAGCCAAATCAAAGACCCGAAGTTTTACGGGCGCAAAGTCATGCATGAATTTATTCGCGCTGGTGCACCGGAAGAAATTATGTATGTGAGCAAACCGCACATTGGCACTTTCCGTTTAACAGGCGTGGTATCCACCATGCGCGAAGAAATTCGCGCACTCGGCGGCGAAGTGCGGTTTGAAAGTAAGGTGACAGATTTCATTATTAACGACGGCCGCATTGAAGGAGTGACACTTGCGGATGGCGAACAACTCCGCAGCCGTTATGTCGTACTCGCACTTGGCCACAGCGCGCGCGATACCTTTCGCAAAATTCACGAGCGCGGTGTTTATGTAGAAGCAAAACCATTTGCGGTGGGCTTCCGCATTGAGCATCCACAATCGCTAATCGATAAAGCGCGCCTTGGCAAATATGCAGGTCACCCTGAATTGGGCGCTGCGGATTACAAGTTGGTTTATCACGCAAAAAATGGCCGTGCGGTTTACAGTTTTTGTATGTGCCCCGGCGGAACTGTGGTTGCGGCAACCTCCGAACCGAATCGCGTTGTCACCAACGGCATGAGCCAATATTCGCGCAATGAACGCAATGCTAATGCGGGAATTGTTGTAGGCATTACACCTGAAGAAGATTTCCCCGGTGGCCCTTTAGCAGGTGTTGAATTGCAAGAAAAACTCGAATCACTCGCCTACGAATTAGGCGGTAGCGATTACTGTGCACCGGGGCAATTGGTGGGCGATTTTATTCGTAAAAAACCCTCTAAAGAATTTGGTGAGGTAGAGCCTTCGTATAAACCCGGCGTGTTGCTTGGCGATTTAACACCATCGCTACCGAGTTATGCGATTGAAGCGATTCGTGAAGCCCTGCCAGAATTCGGCAAACAAATTCGCGGCTTTGATCGCGATGATGCAATTCTTACCGGAATCGAAACGCGCACCTCATCACCAGTGCGAATCAAGCGCGATAACGACTCGCTGCAAAGTTTAAATATACGCGGCTTGTATCCTGCCGGTGAAGGCGCGGGTTATGCGGGTGGGATTTTATCGGCGGGTGTGGACGGGATTAAGGTTGCGGAAGCGGTGGCTATAGAAATGTTAAAAGATTTGAATCCATGAAACTCGACGACGTAAAAAAACTTCAGCAAAAAAAATATCGCGAAGAGTTCGGCCATTTTTTGGTGGAAGGCGAGCACCTTGTGCTTGAGCTGCAAAAAGCTGCGCAGCAAATTCCAGCACTAAAAAATAGTGAGCTATTTGTCACAGAGCATTATCAACAGTGGCAATCTGATTTCAAAACCCACGTCATTACCGAAAAACAAATGGCGCAAATATCGGATACTAAAACTCCGCAGGGAATTCTTGCCGTCGTGCCATTTTTGCCAAGCTCATCAGGCTCAACAAGCACTGAACGCGCAGTGTATTTACATGAGGTACAAGACCCCGGAAACCTCGGCACTATTTTGCGCACACTCGCATGGTTTGGAAATTTTCGTTTATTGCTTAGCCCAAACTCGGTAGATCCCTATAACCCCAAAGTGGTTCGTTCCAGTATGGGAGCGATTTTTCATCTAGCGATGGAATTAGATGTTCCACTCGACTCCTTAAAAACTCGCTTCAACAAAATCGCTTGTTTGGATATGCAAGGCAAACCACTTAGCGATGCAAGCCTTAAAGACTTTGATTGTTATTTGTTTGGCAACGAAGCCCGCGGTGTTCCCCGTGAAAACTTAACCGAACTAAATGCACAGGCCTTTACCATTCAAGGCTGCGGGGCAATTGAGTCTTTGAATTTGGCATCTGCCGTTAATATGTGTGTTTATGAGCTAGTTCGTTAAATTAAAAAACTTATTAAAACTTCAATACAACCTTTTAAAACATCAATACAACTTAGGGTTATCAACGGATGAATGTTTCTCAGGCTCGCTATTTTAATTATTCATTCATTCTGTTTAGCTTTATCTATTTGCTCCTCTCTGCTTCCCTTTCATACGCGCAAACACCAGAACAAGCTCCACTCACCTCCAGCAGTCAACAACCACGCATCGCATTGGTCTTAGGGGGCGGTGGTGCACGTGGTGCGGCGCATATTGGCGTATTAGAAGTATTAGAGCGCGAGCGTATTCCACTCGCTTGCGTAGTAGGCACGAGCATGGGCGGTTTGGTTGCAGGTGGTTACGCGGCTGGGCTTACGCCTGCAGAAATGCGCGAAAAATTAGATAAAGCGAATTGGACGGATATGTTTTTGGATTCCGCCGACTATTCGCAATTAAGTTATCGTAAAAAACGTGTTACTAAACGGTTTTTATCCGGCACTGAAATGGGTTTGACCAAACGCGGCCTGCAATTAAAACCGGGGGTCATTGCAGGGACTAAAATAAAATTATTTTTTAATTTTCTGGTGGGCGCTGATTACGGCAATCGCAATATTGAAAACATGCCAATCCCCCTCGCTATT
>CAUOQW010000265.1:0-4451 GCA_963506825.1 uncultured Cellvibrio sp. | reverse complement strand
TGTTCTTTTGAGTGGCACTGCAATATTCGCTGTGGATGTCTGCGGAGACCTTGGCCAAGCTACCGGTGAGTGTGAACCCAAGCTTACAACCGTGGATTTTACCCCTCAGCATATGGGCGATGTTTGCGGTAATCTTTAGCTTGTGGAAACTGCGCCACAACTACTGGACACCCGCAAAATTGTGGATTTCTATTGTGCAAAATTTTGCCGGCTGCGCCATGGCCTTAGGCTTGGCGCGCGAAGAGTTACTCTTGATTAATCACCGCTTGCCCGTAGCTATTGCCACACATATCAATGACATTTTGTATTGGGTACTGGTCGTATCTGCCTGCGTGTTTTTGTTTTGGATAGTACGCGGCGTTTATTGGTTAAGGCTAATACGAGATATCAAGGAAGCGTAAAATACACATCGCCCGCTTGCTGCCTTACGTAAAGGCAGGCTTATGTGAAAGGCTTAGCCTGCCTTCACATAAGCCCACAGTTTCATTATCATTGGCGCCAAAAAAAAACCTACTAGGATTTCTAACTAAAAGGACACATCAATGCGCGCACCATCCAATCTTCAGCTTGCCGGAACGCTCTTTCTGATTTCTATTGCCCTATTCGTGCTTGTTATCACCCACAAAAAGAGCACAACAACCGAATTACCCACAAGCGATAATACAGTTACACAATACATTCAGACTGTTCAGCAACAGGAAGAGCAAGCCCGCGACGAAAGAGAGCAAGCCGAAAAGCATGCAAAACTCGCTAAAGCTAAAGAAAACAGCGCGGAATGCCAATTTTGGAAACTACAAAAACAAAACAACTCCACCAACCCACGTATAGGCGAAAAAATCGCTCAATTCTGCGAGCTAGCACAGAAACAAACCGCATCCAGCGCACCCTCTAATGCATCACTTTAATTCTGCTTCTTAGCTTTAAATCAAGGCAAAGTGAAATACACATCGCCCGTTTTCAAAATATAAACGTTGCCATCATCCAGTGTGATTTGAATTTCAAAGTTCTGACGGGCGAATTGCGGTGCTGCAAGCAGCTTGAGGTTTAAATTCAGCGGCGCGGCTGAACCCACCAACACACTCGTAAGCTTGGCAGCGCCATGGTGTATTGACTCAAACACGCTAACCAACTCACTGCCCGCAGGGTATGCCGCACTGAAATCATTTGCGCTGGTAATGGATATTTTGGTGAGTTTTTGTTTCCCCACAGGAAGCGGAGGCGAACACGCTATGGCTTGCGGGAATAGACTAAATTGCAGCACAGGTAAGGCCTTAGCCTGATAATTCTGGAAAGTGGCTTTAAGCTCAATGCTAAAGGTATTCCAAGTGGGCGATTCATTATTGGCAAGCGGCTTGGGCGACTGAGGAGTCACAGATTCTATGGGCTTTTCATATCGTACCAAGCTCGTGTTGTAGCCAGTAACAAGATACACCTGCTGCTTAGGCGGAGACCCACCGCAGGTATCCGTGGGGTCGCCACCGCCACCACAGGCACTCAATAACAGTGAAACACACAGCGTACTTATCCCAGCGAGATTCCTTACCATTTTCATAACTGCCCCTATTAAAATCCTAAAAAGGTTTATCTCAAGCCACACGGCCACCGCAAAGCGCGCAGCACAAACTACTGACGCAGCAGGCTTGAATCAACTCGTCAATTGTAGAAATTTGTACGCAATGAATTTAACCATTTAACGGGATAAGCTAACTAAAGCACAGAATACTGACATCCACTGACACAGGCTTGACGTATAATCCGCCCTTTTGTTGAATTTGCCCAATTGAGAGTAGTAGATGGACACGATTATCGTTCGCGGCGCACGCACCCATAATTTGAAAAATATCGACCTGGATATCCCACGCGATAAGCTCGTGGTCATCACCGGCCCCTCTGGCTCCGGCAAATCCTCGCTCGCGTTCGATACGCTCTACGCCGAAGGCCAACGTCGCTACGTGGAATCGCTCTCTACTTACGCGCGCCAATTTTTGTCGATGATGGAAAAACCGGATGTCGATCATATTGAAGGCTTGAGTCCGGCGATTTCCATCGAACAGAAATCTACCTCGCACAACCCGCGCTCCACTGTGGGCACCATCACCGAAATTTATGATTACTTGCGTTTACTTTATGCCCGCGTAGGCGAAGCGCGCTGCCCCGAACACGGTGTACCACTGACAGCACAAACTGTGAGCGAGATGGTGGATACCGTGTGCGCCATGCCAGAAGGCAGCAAATTGATGTTGCTTGCGCCAGTGATTCGCGAGCGCAAAGGTGAACACTTACACGTGTTTGAACAACTCAAGCGCGATGGTTTTATTCGCGCGCGCATCGACGGCATTCTCTGCGATTTAGACGATACGCCCACGCTCGACAAGAAAAAGAAACACACCGTTGAAGTAGTGATCGACCGCTTTAAAGTGCGCGATGATATTAAATTGCGTTTGGCCGAATCTTTTGAAACCGCGATTAAATTATCTGAAGGTATCGTTATTATTAGCGATATGGATGAGAAAGAGCCGGATCGTCTTTTTTCCTCCAAACACGCCTGCCCAATTTGCGATTACAGCCTCACCGAATTAGAGCCGCGCCTCTTTTCGTTCAACAATCCTGCGGGCGCTTGCCCCTGCTGCGATGGCTTAGGTGTGAAGCAATTTTTTGATGAAGAAAAAGTTATTCAAGACACAGCGCTCAGCCTTTCTGAAGGTGCCATTCGCGGTTGGGACAAACGCAATGTGTATTACTTTCATATGCTGGCATCGCTCGCCAAACATTACGGCTTTGATGTCAATACTCCTTGGCTAAAACTCAAAGCCAAGCAGCGCGATGCCGTGCTTTACGGCTCCAAAGATGAAGTGATTGAATTTAATTATGTGAATGACCGTGGCGATGTGTACAAACGCAGCCATGCGTTTGAAGGCGTGTTGCCCAATTTAGAACGTCGCTATCACGACACTGAATCTAATTCTGTACGCGAAGATTTAACTAAATATTTATCCACCCAAAATTGCCCCGAGTGTTCGGGAGCGCGTTTGAAATTAGAAGCGCGCAATGTATTTATCGACGAGAAAACGCTGCCAGAAATTACCGCGCTGCCCGTCGCCGATGCTTACGACTATTACATGCAACTGCAATTTACTGGCCGCAAAGCGGGCATCGCCGATAAAGTATTAAAAGAACTGCGCGACCGTTTCCGCTTCTTGGTGGATGTTGGTTTAAATTATTTAACACTCAACCGCAGTGCAGAAACTTTGTCAGGCGGTGAAGCGCAACGCATTCGTCTTGCTAGCCAAATTGGCGCAGGCTTAGTGGGCGTTATGTATATTTTGGATGAACCATCGATTGGTTTGCATCAACGCGATAACACACGCCTACTAAAAACGCTTACACATTTACGCGATATTGGTAACAGCGTGATTGTGGTGGAACACGATGAAGATGCCATTCGCCTCGCCGATCACGTTATCGACATTGGCCCAGGTGCAGGCGTGCACGGCGGACAAGTGATTGCACAAGGAAATATTAAAGCGATTCTCGCCAACAAAGATTCCATCACCGGCCAATATTTAAGTGGCGCGCGCGAAATTGCGGTGCCAGAAAAACGCAACCCTGTTGACCCAAAACAAATGCTGCGCTTGATTGGTGCCAAGGGCAACAATTTACAAAATGTGACGCTGGAAATTCCTGTAGGTTTAATGACGTGTGTAACGGGCGTTTCGGGTTCAGGAAAATCTACGCTGATCAACGCAACGCTTCATCCACTCGCAGCAACCGCATTAAACGGTGCGAGCACGCTAACGCCCGCCACGCACGATAAAGTCGAAGGCATGGAGTTGTTCGATAAATGCGTGGGCATCGACCAATCACCGATTGGTCGCACACCGCGTTCAAATCCCGCAACTTACACCGGCATATTTACGCCGGTGCGCGATTTATTTGCAGGTACGCAGGAAGCGCGCTCGCGCGGTTACAAACCCGGCCGTGTCAGCTTTAACGTAAAAGGCGGCCGCTGCGAAGCCTGTGAAGGCGATGGCGTGACTAAAGTGGAAATGCATTTCTTGCCCGATGTTTACGTGCCTTGCGATGTGTGCAAAGGCAAACGCTATAACCGCGAAACTTTGGATGTGAAATACAAAGGCAAAAATATTCACGAAGTGTTGGAAATGACCGTGGAAGATGCGCGCCCATTCTTTGATGCCATTCCATCCATTGCCAACAAATTGCAAACACTGATGGATGTAGGTTTAACCTATATTCGCCTCGGCCAAGCCGCAACAACTTTATCGGGCGGTGAAGCGCAACGCGTTAAACTCGCAAAAGAATTATCTAAACGCGATACCGGCAAAACACTGTATATTTTGGATGAACCGACGACTGGTTTGCACTTCTACGACATCCAACAATTATTAAATGTATTGCATCGCTTACGCGATCACGGCAATACCGTGGTAGTG
>CAUOQW010000264.1:0-4458 GCA_963506825.1 uncultured Cellvibrio sp. | reverse complement strand
TCAATTTCTACTAATAAGTTTGCGCGACAAATATCAGCGTGAACAATATTAATGTCGGCTGGTGCAAATTGTTGGTAGAGGTAGTTTTGGGTTTCGAGCAAGTCTTCCGCGTGGCGTAAGTACACGCGAATGGCAGAAGGTGTGCTGGCTTGCGGATCAATACTCGCTAATAAATAACGAATGTTATCCAGAGTGATTTTCAACTGTTCTTGCAGGTTGCCGCAGGCTTTGGTGTCGTGGCCAATAATGCTCGCGGTGCCGGAAATAAAAATAGGGCGCTCTGATTTCAGCGGCAAGCTGGTCGCGCGCGCAAACGAAGGGCTGCTGGGGCCGTATTGGCGTGGGTATTGGTAAGCGGGTTGCTGGCGCGGGTTTTCGTGATGTTGCCCGGGTGTTTTGGTGGCAAGCAAATAAATCACCGCGCCTTGCGCCGTATTATCACTGTGGTGAATACCGAGCGCCGAGGCCGCAGGGAATTGTTGTTGGCTAAGATCTAACTGACTAAATGCTCGCAGCCTACCCACACAAAATTTCTTGTACTCTTCCTGATCTCCCTCACCAAGATTGATCTTGGGTATAAAATTCCAAATGCGAAACGGGTAGGGGAAACCTACCGAATTTATTAAACCAAATAAACGGGTATAGGCGGCCTCGGTCGCGCTTTCAATATCGGCGCAAGCGGCGGGACTAATCCAAGTAGCCGCACAAAAAACATCGTCAATCTTGCTCCACTGACAATCGCCGGTGCTACCGCGCTCTGCCACTTTATCGCCGTACTGAATCACTTCATAAGCTTTGCCGCAGAGCGATGGAATGCCAATAGGAATTATGCCGGGTTCGGCAGGCGCTAGGCAGGGTGCATCAAACGCAATCAGCGCGAGTACGCCGGGTTTATAAAGTAGTGTTCCAGGTGATGCCATTGGTGTGAGAGACGATGCCGTTGGGTCAGCAGTTAAGGGCGTGGAGTCAAGATAGGATTGATGCAACATTGATAGATCATTTTAAGGTTATTTGCAGGCGGCGAGTGTATACGAAAACCCCTATGAGGTTAAGCGCGGCCAAAAGAGTCAATGATGATTTTGTTAACTAAAGCCGTTAGACTGCCCGCCCATTTGCATTAACCCAACTTATTACAGAGACGATTATGGCCGAGCAAACCAGCGCCCAATTGGAAGTGGCAGAATTATTAGTGGAAGCCTTGAATTTAGAAGATGTTACGGCAGCCGAGATTGACCCGCAGGAGCCTTTATTTGGTGCTGGCTTGGGGTTAGATTCGATTGACGCCTTAGAAATCGCTTTGGCGATATCGCAAAAGTACGGTGTACAAATGCAAGCTGACGACCAGAATACGCGCAATGCCTTTGCTAACTTGGCGACCTTGACCGACTTTATTCACGCGCACGCCACTAAATAAACGTCATGCTGCCCCGTGTTTTACCTCTAAGCCTGCGCAATCCCGATGCGTGGGTTGCGCAGTGCACGCTACCGCTTGCGGCGCTGGGTGAGCAGCTTGGGCCTTTGCGCTGCGCAGACTTTATCGGTCAGGCGCTGCGCTTGGCGGAGCAACTGCCCGCCGGTAAATTCGCGATCAACCTGTGCGAAAACCGCTATCTTTTTACGCTGGCGTTTTGCGCCGCCATCATCAAGCAGCAAACCACGCTCTTACCGCAAAACCGTGCCGAGGCGACGCAAACCAGTTTGTTTGAACAATATGCTGACGCCTATGTGTTGCACGATGGCGCAGCCGTTATTGCCCCTGATGTGCCTCACCTAAATATTAATACGCTGAATTTGGTGGGGGCGCCTTGCCGCGATATTCCGCAAATTGATGCGGAGTTTTTAGCGGCCATAGCCTTCACATCTGGCTCCACCGGCCAGCCCAAAGCCAACCTTAAACCT
Organism: uncultured Cellvibrio sp.; assembly: GCA_963506825.1. Classification (GTDB taxonomy): domain Bacteria; phylum Pseudomonadota; class Gammaproteobacteria; order Pseudomonadales; family Cellvibrionaceae; genus Cellvibrio. Next base: position 2,559 of record CAUOQW010000264.1, on the reverse strand, counting down.
TGGCGAACGCTGGTTGAAAGTAGCCTGATTAACGCCCGCTTTATGTTGCCAGCAAGCGACCAGTGCTATTCCGTGTTGGCGACTGTGCCGGCGCAGCATATGTGGGGTTTGGAAACCTCGGTGTTGTTGCCGCTCTTTAGTGAGCTGTGCGTGGTGGATAGCAGGCCCTTATTTCCGCAGGATATTCAACAGCAACTCGCATTGCTTGCGCAGCCGCGCCTGCTTATTTCCACGCCGGTGCATTTGCGGGCGATGGCCCTGAGCGGTTTAACTTTCCCACCCGTTGCGCAAATGTTATGTGCCACTGCACCGCTAACCGCCAGCCTGGCGCTCAGGATAGAAGAGCTGTTTGAAGGCGAGTTAAGGGAAGTGTTCGGGTGTAGCGAGGTGGGCTCTATGGCGTGCCGACGCACCGCACAACAGGAAATATGGCGCTTATTTGATGGGCTGTGTTTTTCCCCGGCTGAGGCGGGCGATGGCGGCGAGATAAGTGCTGCACATTTGCCCGCTAGTCAAATGCTTACTGACCGGATCGAATGGTTAGGCGCGCAGCAATTTCGGTTGTTGGGCCGCAGCGATGACATGATTGAAATTGCAGGCAAGCGAGGATCGCTGCAAGAGATGAATACAATTTTGCTCAGTGCGCCGGGGGTGGCCGACGGTGTAGTTTTTCTACCCGATGTCACACCCGAGCATAAAGTGGTTCGCCCGATTGCTTTAGTGGTCGCGCCAGAATTATCGCGCGATACACTCGTTGCGCATTTTGCAAAGTATCTCGATCCGGTATTTATTCCGCGCCCATTACTGATTGTTAAGCAGCTTCCGCGGGAAGAAAATGGCAAGTTGCCGCGCAGTAAATTGTTATCGTTTTTTAATCAGGTTAAAGCTGCCAATTAGCAGCTATTACAGGTCTGGTAAAAACCAAGGCTAGTCAAGAACCACGCGGCGATAGTCGCCAAGCACTGCACGTTCACTTTCGCTAATGTCTTTCATCGGCGAGTCTGACAGCATATCGATAACGGCGGCTGCAATGTCACCCAGCATGTCCAAATTTATTTGCAGTTGTGCATGAATGTCGATGGTGTGGTCATCGCCTTTATTGTTTATCTCAAACAATATTGTATTGAAATAGCGTAAACAGGGAATTTGGTATTGATCCATAAATACGCCGCGATTCGGTAAGACTAAACGTTGCGTCGCGCGCTTGCGAAACAGCGATTGAATTTCCTGATGCAGAATTTCTGATTTCATTAATGCCGGACTATGGGGTCGAATAGCATTGATGTTTACCACCATATCACCAAAATACAGCAGTGAAATCACGCCCCAATAATAAGAGTAATCCCAGAGTAATTTAAGGCTCATCATTACCCGATCGCCGAAGCCACCGTATTGTCCCTGGTATAAATAGAAGGTGTTGGCGGCGATGGATTTGTATAATTTCTCGGAGAGAATTGTTTTCAAACGAATATCTTCACCGCGTTTTTGCGAAGAAATTAATTCAGAAATAAAGCCATTACTAAATGCAATGAAATCACTGCCGGGTGAGTAGAAAGGATCTGCAAATAGACCCGCCTCACCAGTAACTGCCCAGCCCTGATCGCTAAATACTTGTTTGCAATCATAGGAGTAATCGCGCAATACAACAAAGTCCAGGAAGTTTGCATCACCAATCGCTTCGGCGTAGCGACGCTGGTTTTTGTGCAGCCAACGCAATGCACTTTCTTTATCGCTGATATTGGCAGATTCAAACGCAATGTCATCCATCACTATGCCCACGCTGGTAATGCCGGATGATAATGGAATCGCCCACACCCAATAGCCAGGGCCTACAAAGTGGTTAGTGCTCAGCCAGCGCTGACCTTCCGGCCTGCAGCGTGCACGCCATTCGGCATTATCAGACCAGTCATCCACCTTGATGGTGCGATCAACACGGAACCAGATAGCGTTGGATTTGTGATTGTTTTTAATCGCCAGGCCGCGATGATTTTTAATTAGCGATGCACGACCTGCCGCGTCAACCAGCCAAGATGAACGCAATGATTGCGGGCCATCGCCGTTGGTCAGATTGAGTTGCTTAACGCTGGATTCGGTGTCAATACCGGTAATATCGGCATTTTCAATAATATCGACGCCTTCATCGCGTAACGTATTCCACAGATGGTTTTCAATATCGCCACGATCGATCTGATAGGTCAACAAACCAAACAACTGGCTTGCACCCAGCTCGTCTTGCTCGGACAAATCCTGTGCTGGCTCGCCAAAATAAATACGCAAACCAAATTTTTGAAGATGATTCTGTTTTAAATGGGCATCCAGGCCAACGTGTTTGGATAAATAGCGCGAGCCAATTTCAACGGTAGATTCGCCTACTTTAGCGATGGCGCGTGGACGTGGAAAGGTACTTTTTTCAACGATGGCGATGCTAAGATCCGGCGTTTTCAAACGCATTTGGCGAGCGAGGCTCAAGCCGGCAAGGCCGCCGCCTGCAATAACAAGGTCATAGTGTTTCACGCGTTAATATCCTTAATAGTTTATTCAAAAAGATTCAAATAGTTG
>CAUOQW010000263.1:0-4468 GCA_963506825.1 uncultured Cellvibrio sp. | reverse complement strand
CTTGGATTTCAAAGGCTCTTACGCTGGCGCTATGGGTTATGGTCAATTTATGCCGTCCAGTTATCGTAAATGGGCGGTAGATTTTAGTGGCGATGGTTTTACCGATATTTGGAAGAACCAATCGGACGCTATCGGCAGCGTGGCAAATTATTTTAAAGCGCACGGCTGGAAAACTGGCGAGCCAGTTACGGTGGGCGCGCGTGCGGCGGACAATATGGATGCAGCTCACTTGAACAGCATAGTACCGCCCACAGTTACGGTAGATGAGTGGCGCAAGCAGGGCATTAACCCCACCTCGTGGTTGCCGCCTACTACACGTGCTATCGCGTTTCAATTTGAGGGTGTTAATGGCGCGGAGTATTGGTTTGGGTTACAAAATTTTTATACGATCACCCGCTACAATCGCAGCCCCATGTACGCTATGGCGGTTTACCAATTGAGTCAGTATCTTAAGATTGAAATGGGGAAAATCTAGTGCGGCAGCAGTTTATCGGCGGGCGTGGTCTAGTACTTTTGCTGATATTGTCTTGGCTGGCAGGATGTTCTAGTTCAACTCAAACCAGACAAGGCGCATCTGAGTCTTCGTCCCCCAATAGCTCAGCTTCGCCTGCGGGTCGCTATCAGGGTAAGCCCACCGATTGGGGTCCCGATAAAGAAATTGATATGTCGCACGTGCCCGATGCTGTACCGCGCTATGAAAACCGCACTATCGCCGGCAATAAAAATCCTTATACCGTACTCGGTAAAACCTACCACTTAATGACGGATGAGCGCGCTTATATCGAGCGCGGCAAGGCCTCTTGGTACGGTTTTAAGTTCAATGGTGAGCGCACGTCTAACGGTGAGCTCTACGATATGTTCGCCATGACGGGCGCCCATAAAACCCTGCCCATTCCCTCTTATGTGCGGGTAACCAATCTGGATAATCGCAGCAGTGTGATTGTGCGCATCAATGATCGCGGCCCGTTTCACGCTGGCCGAATTATAGATCTAAGCTATGCTGCTGCTCAGCGTTTAGGCATTACGCGGGCGGGCACGGGTAATGTTGAGGTTGAAGTTGTTGTGCCTGAAGGCGACCCTCGCCCGCCGTTGCGCATGCGTAAGCAAGACAAGGTGGCGCGCGATTCCGGATTGGTTTCTCAAGCAGAAGTGGGTGGTGCGAACGCTGGTGTCAAATTAGCTGATGGTGCCAAGGTTGATAGTAAATTGCCTGATGGTACCTATCTGCAAATCGCTGCTTTTGGCGTGGAGAAGTCCGCCAAGCAATTTGCGGCTAGTGTAAAAGCTAAGCTCAGTTTTCCTGTGATTATCAGCGCCATCAAAGAGCCTAATAAGCTCTATCGTGTACGTGTGGGTCCTTTTAAAGACGCACAAAGTATTCAGACCGCGCGCGATGAGCTGGGGGCAATCAACATTTCAGAGGTTCATGTTGTCTACCAATAAGTATTTATCAGGCTAGCGGTGTTACAATTCGCTCAATTTTAAATCCAGCCTATTTGCTGTGATTAACTCTCTATTTTTGCAATTAAATTAAAGTGATTTTTATGTTTAAGTCTCTCGTGTCCGTCGCTAAACCTTTAAGCATCGCCTTGCTGGCCATGAGCCTCAATGCAGTGGCGCAAACTCCTGCCTCCACGCCAACTCTTGGTCAAACACCAACTCCGGGTCAAGCACCGGCAACACAACCTGCGGCAATTCCTAATGCGCCTTTGTTGGATGCCAGCGGTTTTATTCTGGTTGATGGCGAAACCGGTGAAGTGCTGGCGCATAACAATGCCGATTCGCGCTTACCCCCAGCCAGTCTCACCAAAATGATGTCGAGCTATCTCGTTATTGAAGAGTTGGTAAATGGCCGGATCAACGAATCGAACATGGTGAACATCAGCGTTAAAGCCTGGAAAATGGAAGGCTCGCGCATGTATGTGAAAGAGGGCACTCAAGTTCCGGTTATAGATTTGTTGCGCGGCGAGATTATTCAGTCGGGGAATGATGCTACTGTTGCCTTGGCGGAATATGTAGGCGGCACTGAAGATGCCTTCGTCGATATGATGAACAAAAAAGCCAAAGAACTGGGCATGACCAATACGCATTATTTGAATGCTGCTGGCTTACCTGCCGAAGGGCATTACACCACCGCCCGCGACTTGGCGACCTTGGCGCGCGCTATTATTTTTAATCACCCGCAACACTATCCCCTGTTCGCCGAAAAAGAATTCAAATACAACAATATTCGCCAGCCTAACCGCAATCGTCTGTTGTTCCTTGACCCAACGGTAGATGGTCTGAAAACGGGTCACACCGAAGAGGCGGGTTACTGCTTGGTGGCTTCCTCCAAGCGCGAAGGCAGCCGTTTGATTGCGGTAGTTCTCGGTACTAAAAGCGATAGCGCGCGCGCTTCCGAAACCCAAAAATTGTTTTCTTATGGTTTCCGCTACTTTGAAACTGTTGGTCTTTACAAGGCTAATACGGAAGTGACTAAGGCGCGGGTTTGGTCGGGCAAAGCACCAGAGGTTGTATTGGGTTTAGCTAAAGACATACGTATGTCTCTTCCCAAAGGGCGAGTGGGCGATGTAAAAGCCAATGTTCACGTAAACGAGACCATTAAAGCACCGATTCTTGCGGGTCAAGAGTTGGGCAAGCTCACTATAGAGTTGGATGGCAAAGTGATTAACACCCAGCCCTTGGTTGCCTTGCAGCCCGTAGAAGAAGCCAGCTTCTTTGCGCGCCTGTGGGACAAAATCAAACTCTTCTTCCGCGGTTTATTTAGTTAATCCAGCTTAAATACCTGCTGCAATCCAAGCTTGCAGCAGGTCTACGCAGTCAATTTTCTGTGTATTCGGAGTACCCCCATGTCTGAGAAAGATGAAGAGCAAAAGCCCCCCAAAATCGAATTCCCCTGTGAAAATTACCCTATCAAAGTGCTGGGCGATGCTGACCATGAAATGCATACCCTAGTGATTGAGGTTATGGAGCGCCATGCGCCGGGTTTCGATCAAACTCGTATTACCATCAATGAATCCAGCAAGGGCCGCTTTCAATCCTTGACCGTATGGATCACTGCCACTGGCATTGAGCAACTAACCGCGATTCACGAAGATCTGCGGATCAGCAAAAAAATTAAGATGGTGATGTAAGTTGCCACGCGCACCATCTCTGGAAGTGAGCCATCTCGGCCTGCAGCCCTACGGGCAAGTATGGGCGGCTATGACCGAATTCACCAATACCCGTACCCCAGACACTACCGACCAGCTTTGGCTGGTGCAGCACCCCCCCGTATTTACGCAAGGCCAAGCGGGTAAGGCTGAGCACCTCTTGGTGCCCGGCGATATACCGGTAGTGCAGTCAGATCGCGGCGGCCAAGTTACCTATCATGGCCCCGGCCAGTTGGTTGCTTATCCTTTGTTAGATTTGCGTCGCTTGAAAATGGGTGTGCGCGACTTGGTCACGGCCATTGAGCAAACCATAGTGGCGACCTTAGCGCATTATGAAATTGAGGCCTTTCCCAAGCCTGATGCCCCCGGTGTTTATGTGAATAGCGATGGTCGTGTGGATAAAATTGCCTCGCTTGGTTTACGCGTTCGTCGCGGCTGCAGTTTTCATGGTCTGGCGCTGAATGTGGCCATGGATTTATCGCCTTTTTTGCGTATCAATCCCTGCGGCTATCAAGGCTTGGCGATGACGCAAATACAGAGTTTATTGCCCAATCCGCCCACAATTGAAGCTGTACAAGAGCAACTTGTTAGCCAATTTGCGCAGAAATTAGGTTATGAAACCTGTACAATGCGCGCCAGTTAATCTGGGAGCCGGATAAGGTGTCGCAAGACCCGCCGTAAACCCATCCATGGGGGCTCGACGTCGACATCCATGTCGCTGACGGTCTCGCAAGACCTTATCCGACTCCGTCTGTGCCTCAATAGAGGTCGAAAAAGCAAAGAGCTTCTTATGTCTGATTTACCACCCGTTCAAATCCAGGAACTGCAACCCGTTAAGCGCACCGAGCGCTACAAGCAGGGCGAGAAACTGCGCGATGCCGATAAGGTTGAGCGTATTCCGGTTAAGGTAATCGCCAGTGATCGCGAAGAGATTCAACGCAAACCCGATTGGATTCGCGTGCGTATTCCCGCCTCGCCCGAAGTGGATCGCATTAAAAGTATTCTGCGCAAAAACAAACTTTCATCGGTGTGCGAAGAAGCTAATTGCCCCAACTTGGGCGAATGCTTTAGCGGCGGCACTGCCACCTTTATGATCATGGGTGACATCTGTACCCGTCGCTGCCCCTTCTGCGATGTTGGCCACGGCAAACCCAATCCGCTCGATGAAAACGAACCGCGTAAACTTGCCGAAGCTATCGCTGAGATGCATTTGAAATACGTGGTGATTACGTCTGTAGACCGCGACGATCTACGCGATGGCGGCGCACAACATTTTGCCGATTGTATTCGCGAAGCGCGTGAGTTGAGCCCTAAAT
>CAUOQW010000262.1:0-4525 GCA_963506825.1 uncultured Cellvibrio sp. | reverse complement strand
GTAATCCTAAAGGAGCCAATTTCACGCCACGAAATAAGTTCTTATCAATTAAATGCTGTGATAAAGCATAATCACCGATGATTCTGAGATACTTCAAATAGCCATTGTAGGTAACTGGCTTAGCAACCTGAAGCGTTTTGAACTTAAATTCAGAAAGTGATTGAAGGGTTATTTGACTTGCCGATACTGTACCGGAACGGACAGAAAATATTTCGGCAATGCCAATTATTCTTGCACGGGTGTAACTATTAAAAATATTTAAATCCGCAAATTCTTTTGCGATATCAACAAAGTTCATTTCGTAGCTTCCTGGAATTCTATCCGTTTCCACTGCAAATACACCTAAGTAATTTTGCCTTATTTGCAGTGGCGCCATTATCTACATTTGCCTTTGTATGGCAATCTAATTGTCATACAAGTGCGTGATGTGAATCACAATAATTGTGTAAGTTATAAGAATAGGTATTGTCCATTTAACTATTTGGCATTGGCCTCCAAGTTTTTTCGGATGTATTTATTGGGTTTAGGGATTGAGTAACCGGCTTCATAAATAATATTGAAAGGCAAAAGCCAGCCATTGATTTTTGACGCACGATTTGATGCGCAAACCCAATAGGAATGGATATTTACGTCGCCGTTGCGAATGTGCAGGCGTAAACGTGCAAATCGTTTGGATAGATTGTTGTGTTTGGATTCGCCGGGTTGGCCATGTGTATTTAGAAAGGTTTTAAATATGGCAGGCGCAAGCAAAAGCACGCCTTCCTCAACAATATGTACTTCGGCAGTCACATCATTAATAAGGATTGTTTTTTCAATGAGTCCTTTCTTCAACCAATGCACAAATCGCTTCGGTGTGTCGTGCGCCTCAATGTTAAGCGTACGCACGCTACCAGTGTCATTTTCCTCTACAGGTTCATAGGGCTCTTTTTCAGTAGCCGCTTTTCTTCTTTCAGTTTCCCTTACAGCTTCCTGATTTTCTTCTATAGCTTCATTTTCTTCGGATGCTCCTGCATCCTCCCGCGTTTCTTCTTCATACTCATTGTTTTTTATTTCAGGTGCCGGATATTCATCGGCATCCTCAACGTCATGCTCATGCGTATTTATTTCTTCTACAGTTCCCTCTGGAACTACTTTCCCCCCTGAGATATTTTCATGTGTTTTTTCGTCAGCAACATGCGGAGTCGTTGCCTGCTTTTTCATGGCAGCTTCAAGTGCTCTGGAGTCCTGCACGGTCAATACACCATCAAGCGGTCGCAATAACTTAGAGGGTGGTGTAAATTTTCTGGCTTCAAACTTGAGACAGGTAAATTTATGTTCAAACGTTTCTGTTTTAACGTGAATATTCCAAATGGCTTTTCCATCGGGAGTGGGTAATGCAAAGCCATGTTCTTGGAGGATGTCATAAATACGCACAGGATCTTGCGGCAAACTTTTAAGCCCTAGTGATTCACACTCCTGAATCATTTTTTCAGCTAGTGAGCGGCAGACCACATATAGATAGCCGTCACCATCAACCCAACCCATTCCGCCATTGACGTTGACACGTAGCGCGCCATCGGCAATCCATTGGCGCATCATTTTCAGATACCTATCAATGGCCGATATGGCATTACTGAATTTATGATTGCTTGGTATTTGCAGATTCCGCGCTGTTGATTCACGATCCGCGAATTCTGCAATTTCTCCTATGATTCCGCTTTCAAATCTATCCCCCCATAAGTAAGAACATAATTGCGTCATTACGGATGGAGCCTGTGCAAGCCATCCACGCGCATCACGTGAGATTAAATCAAAATGCGTTAGTGCAATTTTATGGTGATATTCATACACCGTTTTTTCAAATCGAATGCGATAGGATTTTGCAGCATTAGATTGCACCAAAGATTCACTATGTGGCGTCCACTTCCTTTCAGTCCCGTCTTTAAATTGAACGACCAGCTGTATGTTTGCACTGAGTTTTCCTATGTCATGTAAAAGGCAGGCAACAAAAACACCATAGGTCCACGCGTGGCGCTGCTCATTAATGTCGTGAATGCTGCCACCTAGCGGAAGCTGGTAGCCGCGTCGCTTTTTAAGTGCGAGTGTTACCACGTCAATAGTGTGTATCAATAATCCACCTGGGCCAGAATGATGATGTGATTCGCTTGCCGGTGCTAATTGAACGGCTTCTGCATACCGATATAGCGGTTCAAGAAATAATGCATCAAAGACATTTTTATCAACGCCTGTGAGCGGTCGCCACTCATTCAATGCTGGATCTAATCCGCATTTAATGAGCAAGTCTTTAGCGGCAAGTATGGGGAAATGGCTCACGCGAGGTGATCCCTAACCCAGCGTTTAATAATATCTTCTGCTGGATAAGCGCTACTGCTTTGTGATACCTCGATGGATGCGGTGAAATCGGAGTGCTGTGATGTGAGTGGATTTAAAAATACTTTGCAGTCATCGGCGGATGCACTGAATCGAAATGTCCATGCATCGAATTTAGCGAAGCGTATTGCGAATACATGCACCAAGGGAAAATCATCATCTTTCAATTTTGCTTCATGCAAAGCCCACAAGGCATTGATAAGTTCATCGCCAAACGATGTTTCACTGGATGGAATTAATCTAAAGTTTTGTTCTATGTTCAGTAGTGCAGTCGCCCACTGTTTTTTACCCAATTGTTCAAGAGATATATTTAAGCTGTTCTTAAAAGAATGTGTCATTCGTAAACCTTTTTGGTTGTTAAGTCTTTCGTCACCCTTTAACCCTTTTGGTTTTTTCTCCTTTAACTGCATTAACCCCTTAATAAGCTTTAACCCTTAACCTTTTTGCGCGCGCGCCTTCTCACGGTTTTTGGTGAGATGGCGCGCGCTTTTTTCAGCTGGATAAGCCCCTTGGTCATTGTGGTTTGCTTTATAGCTTTTTTTGTTTTGTGGTTTCATTAATCAAATTGCACATGGGCAGTTCAATTTGATTAATGCCATAATTTTTTGGCGGCCTATGATTCGCGCCATGAGCAAAAAACACCCCATAGAACAATTACTTCGCGCACCCTATGAAAGGGCATCGGCTATCGCTCATTACTTGGCGTGCGCACTTGTGCTTCTATCGCCCTCAATTCTTATGGGTGCGTTACACACACCTTCACTGACCTATTCAATTGCGGCTGGCTTTTTTCTTCGTGGATCAATGCGCCTGTGGGAAACCCGTAAATTATTAAAATACCAATACGGCATGCACGTCCTACCAAAATATGAAATTGATAGCCGCGACATTCCGTTCAGCAAAGTTGATTTATTTTTGGGTTTAGGCTTCGAATGGACTGCACGCCATACACAGCGTCGAATTGACTTTGATCGTCTTGAATTTGATGAACATAAATATCGCCACCAAGGTAATGGTTACAAAATTGCGCGCAGTTTTGAAAAACTTACCAAACGGTTTGCATTAAGTGCATGGCTAGCGTGGCCAACATCAAGAGAACATTGGTTAAATCCGTGGGCACCCATTCCGTATGTGGAGGGTGTGTCGGCTATTCATGCGGTAGGTTTGTGGGAAGGTGAAGAACCTGTAAATGAAAGACAGTCAGAGCGAGTTGCGCACACGATTGTACTGGGCACAACCCGTGTCGGTAAAACCAGACTTGCCGAGGTTCGCATCGCCCAAGATATTCACAATGATGATGTGGTCATCGTGTTTGATCCTAAAGGTGATGCAGATTTATTAAAGCGCACTTATATCGAATCGGTTAAAGCGGGACGCGCACACCAGTTTTATTGTTTCCACTTGGGCTATCCAGAAATTTCCGCACGCTACAATCCTATAGGTACATTTGGCCGCATTACCGAACCTGCTTCACGCATCGCAAGCCAGTTGCCCGGCGAAGGCAGTAGCGCCGCATTTAGAGAATTTACGTGGCGCTATGTGAACGTCATGAGCAAGGCATTAACTTCACTTGGTAAAACGATTACCTATGAAAATCTTCTGAATTATGGTGCTGACATAGACCCACTGCTCTACGAATACCTTGCGTTCGTGTTTGAGTTGCCGAGCAGTGAAATGCAGTTACGGCGTGCAGGTGTGCAGAATTGGAAAAAAACAGTTGATGCCATTGTCGCCTCCGATCAAAAACAAGACCGCACACAAGCTTCTCGTGATCGTAAAGCCTGGGCCGCAGCTCAAGTGTTTAAAGATGCTGGTTTGGTTGATCCTGTTGCACAGGCATTAGTTAAAACCTTTGAATACGAAAAATCCTTTTACGACAAGTTGGTTGCCTCGCTATTCCCGCTACTTGAAAAACTGACCTCAGGGCCAGCCTCAGAATTACTCTCTCCCGATTACACCGATCTTGATGATCCACGCCCTATATTTGATTGGGATGAAGTCATTCGCACTGGCGGCATAGTGTATGTCGGTCTTGATGCCTTATCCGACGCAGAAGTCGCACAAGCTGTTGGCAATTCCATGTTCAGCGATTTAACCAGTCGCGCCGGTGCCATTTACAAATTTGGTACCACGCAAGGCTTATCACCTGAATTGG